>CALVKE010000071.1 GCA_944332535.1 uncultured Bacilli bacterium | reverse complement strand
GCACCTTTTCCAACCTTTATATCCAAAACAATGTTTTTTGCTCCACTGGCAATCTTTTTACTCATAATACTAGATGCAATGAGAGGAATCGATTCCACTGTTCCCGTAACATCTCGAAGTGCATATATCTTCTTATCAAGAGGAGCAAGATTCGCTGTTTGACTAATCACTGCAAATCCGACCGTATTTACTTGGTGAATAAACTCTTCCTTAGTAAGATTAACACGAAAACCCGGAATACTTTCTAACTTATCGATCGTTCCTCCGGTAAAGCCTAATCCTCTTCCACTCATTTTAGGAACCTTTAGACCAAGGGAGGCAGCAATAGAACCAACGATTAGCGTCGTTTTATCCCCTACACCGCCAGTGGAATGCTTATCAACCGTAACACCATCGATTTCACTTAAATCTAAAATTTCTCCACTATTAATAAATAAATCCGTTAACAAAAACGTCTCTTTTTCGCTCATTCCCCGAATACAAATTGCCATTAATAAACTACTCATTTGATAATCCGGTATTTTTCCTTCTAAATATCCGTAAAAGGCATATTTTAATTCTTTTTCATTTAAAGGATACCCTTCTCTTTTTTTTGTAATAACGTCTACTATGTTCAAAAAAACCACCTCTATTCTTGATACCATTATAAGCGAAAAAAAAGATAATCGCAAGCGACTATCTTATCTTTTGTTCAATTAATTTCACAACACGTTCTGGATCTGCAATCAATTTATCATACAAATCATTATGTTTTCTTAATACCTTAATTAAATTAATTTCATCCTTAGCGATGTTCATTCCATATTCTTTATCATCATCTGCTACGACATAATCATCATTTCCAAGAAGATAATTAAATTCAACATGTAACGCATTGGCAAGATCAATAAGAGTATCTAACGTTGGTGTCCTAGTTCCTTTTTCATAACAGCAAATACTTACTTTAGTAACACCTATCATATCCCCTAATTGTTGTTGAGTTAACGCAGCACTCTTTCTCGTTTCTTTTAACCGTTTACTGAACAATAGCATCTTCTCACCTCAATTACAAATCGTTAATCTTATTATACCTACAAAACAAGTAAAAACATAGGAAGTTAACAAAAAAGAAACTCTAACCTCGTGCATCTTTTTGATTAACACTGGAAATAAACGTTACCTTCTCACCAATTACTTCTAAAACATAGCGACGTTCTCCATCCTTTTCCACGATCCGTGATTGTACTCGTCCACGAACAGAGATAATATCTCCTTTCGAACAATGCTTGACCGTGTTTACCGCTACATTATCCCAAAGCATACAATCGATAAAATCCGTTTCGTATTCACCACTAGCGTTTTTAAAACTTCGCGTAACAGCAATCGTAATCCAAGTCATCTTCTTTTTCGTCTCTGTTTCTCGAAGTTCTGGAGTACGCACCAAGCGCCCTACAAAACCCACCTGATTCATTGGTAATTCCTCCTTTCCAAAAGAAATTTATCACAAATAGAAAACCAATACAAATCGGTAATTTTCAAAATTATTCGAAAGGAAAATTCAAAAATAGAACCAAAAATGGGCAAAAATTGTGAAAAATATTCTCCAATCTTTAATTTTCCTCATTATAAGTTTCTTTTTAACAACTGATTTAGTTCTACTGCGTACTCCATCGGTAATTCTTCGCGAAATTTTTCAATAAAACCTAATATAATTAGTTCGGTTGCTCGCTCTTTCGTAAGACCACGACTCATCAAATAAAACAAATTCTCGTCGCTAACTCGAGAAACGGTCGCTTCATGCTCTAAAAAACTAGAAGAATTACTAACAATATTGGTGGGAATTGTATCGCTTTTAGACTCTTCATCTAATAGTAACGTATCACATTTTACAAATGCTTCGCTATAAAGAGCACTCGGTAAAATAGAAACTTTCCCGCGATAAGTAGCATTTCCCCCACTTCGTGCAATACTTTTGGAAAGAATCGTACTCTTCGTATTTTTTCCAATATGAATCATGCGACTTCCCGTATCTTGTTGCTGATTCTTAGAGGCTACGCTAATCGTAATACATGCGCCCTCACTTCGATCTCCTTTTAAAATACAGGAAGGATACTTCATATTCACATTGGATCCGATATTTCCATCGATCCATTCCATACGACCGTCTTCTTCTACCAAAGCTCGTTTGGTTACTAGATTATTAACATTAGCGGCCCAATTTTGAATAGTCGTATAACGACATTTGCTTCCACGCCCCACATAAATTTCCACAACAGCGGCGTGAAGGCTTTCCGTGGAATAAGTAGGAGCCGTACAACCCTCGATATAGTGTAGTTCGCTATCCTCGTCTACAATAATTAAAGTCCGCTCAAATTGCCCCATATTTTGACTATGGATGCGAAAATAACTTTGTAAAGGACGATCCAATTTCGTATGAGGAGGAATATAAATAAAACTGCCACCGCTAAACACAGAAGAATTTAACGCAGCAAATTTGTTATTTCGAGAAGAGATGATCTTACTAAAATATTTCATCGAAAGATCCGGATAATTTTTCAAACCATCTTCAATCGAAGTAAAGATCACCTGTTTCTCCTTTAATTCTTCTATCATATTATGATAAATGACTTCACTTTCGTATTGTACACCCATTCCATCCAGATACTTTTCACTAGCAACAACACCTAATTGATCCAACTCTTTACATACATCACTTTT
>CALVKE010000070.1 GCA_944332535.1 uncultured Bacilli bacterium | reverse complement strand
TATGTTGAAAAATAACAACGGTCAAAAATAGTACAACTTTTTTCTTTTATGGCGTAATAGATAAGAATTTACTTTCATATTGAAATGGATATTTATCTTTAAATTTCAACATGACTTAAAATGGTGAAGTCAAATAAACCATAAAATACTCAAAACATATTTTTTAATTTAATTATTCATCTTTTTATTCTTATGATGATATAAAGCTACGACTGAGAACTTACTTAAAAATGAGTAATAATATCTATAGAGGAATATTATTTATTAAATTCTCTTATCTTTCTCTTAGCCTTAGTAGTTTTCACTTTATCCAGCCATTCTTCTCTAGGACCATAAGATAATACATCCGTAATAATTCTTACTCTATCTTTATTTTGTAATACATAGTCTGCTTCCACCGGTTGATCGTTCACAATAGCAGATACCATTGTATTTCCAATATTAGAATGAATCTTATAAGCAAAATCTATCGCAGTTGACCCTTTAGGTAATTCTACGATTTCACCTTTAGGAGTATATACATACACTTTATCCGCAAATAATTCTCTTTTCACCTGACTAACAAATTCTTGGTTATCAGAAAAAGCACTATTAATTTCAATTAATGATTTAAAGAATTGATATTTATCTTTTAAATCTTGCTGCATTACATTTCTAGCTTCTCCTTTGTTGATATCCCAATAAGCAGTTAGCCCGAATGATGCAACCTTATCCATATCAAACGTTCTAATTTGTGTTTGTACTAATCTATCTTCTTCCCCGAATACAGTTGTATGAAGGGAGCGATACATATTAGTCTTAGGATTATATATATAATCTTTAAACTTATCATTGATTGGATGATATTTGGAATGAATCAAACCAAGAGTCTGATAGCAATTAGCAATAGTATCCACCATTATTTTTAGAGATAATAAATCATGAATATCTGATAATTTATGTCCCTGCTCCATTTTCTTATATATTCCATAAATGTTTTTCGTTCTTACTTTTATTTCGTGAGGAATATCTTTATTATTTAATATCCCATTTATCGTTTGTAGCATTTCTTTTAAACAACGCTTACTATCCTCTTCTATTCTTAACTTAATATCTTCCATTCTCTTATATTTATCAGGATAAAGATATTGTAGTGCTAAATCTTCAAGTTCACATTTAATACGATAAGCACCTATATAATAAGCGAGAGGTACAAATATATCCATAGTTTCCATAGCATTTTCTTTTTGCTTGAATTCTGACTTAAATTGTAAAGTTCTCATATTATGTAGCCTGTCTGCTAATTTGATAATAATAATTCTTACATCTTCCGTGATACTTGTAATTATTTTTCTAGTATTAGCAAGATTTTGATCTTGCTTTGATGAGAAATTCATTTTACTAATCTTTGTTACTCCATCTACTAAATTAGCAACATTTTTATTAAAGATGCTAGCAATATCTTCTTTCGTAATACTTGTATCTTCTAATGTATCATGTAAAAGCCCTGCACAAACTGTATCTTTGTCAGCATGCATATCAGCAAGAATATAAGCAACATTCAAAGGATGTGTAATATAATCTTCACCACTCTGTCGTTTTTGTCCTTTATGTAATTCTTCGGCATAAGAATATGCTTTTGCAATAACCTCCATTTCTTCTGTATTATATTCAGCAATTTTCGCAAGCAAATCATTAATAGTTAGATTATACATATGACACCTCCTATAAAAGAAAAAGGCACCAGGACTTTGAAAGCCCCAGTGTCATATTATTTTACAATAGAAAGATAAGAAAGCGCAGTTAAAGATAATACTATTAATAATACAATAGATTTAATATTGTATCTTTTCTTAACAGCTACATCCATAACTCCACCTCTTCGAATATTAGTAATTAATTTATCACTAATATTTAGGGTTGTCAATATATTTTATAAATAGTATCTAGAAAATTGTAGTGTTACAATTGAGGAGATGCTACATAAAGTATATGCATTTTTATGAATTTCTCTTTTTCTTTTTGAAAAAGTATGATATGATAAATATAAAGTATGGTGATAATATGAAATGCAATAATCAAGGATTTACCGTCGTAGAATTAGTGCTAAGCTTTACATTACTTTCGATTTTAGTTATTGGGATGTTAGGAGTCGTATTACAATATCGTTCCGAAGTAAAAATTTCGAACCGAGAATTGGATTTGGTTAAATATAAAGATACTTTGACCAAAACAATTCAAGATGATATTATCCACTATGGAATTCAAAACGTTTCTTACTGCAAAAATGCTTCTGGTCAGAATACTACTTCTTGTCTTGTGTTAACATTTCGAAACTCTACAACGAAAATGTTACAAGTTTCTAACTCAAATGTGAATAACCGCTATATCTTATATGGTAATCAACGGTTTCCAATCGAAGAAGTCATTAAAAAGTCCAATCCTACTTTGAGCGATGCAGCTATTCATCTTCCTACTAATGGAACCATTAATTTAACTACCACTGCCGTAGGTTCTCATCAAGTTTATAAAATTCAAATTCCTATTACGGCAGAAGACATTGCCCAAGATTTTGGTATTTTTATCGTAGCTTCGAACGACCCACGAGTTTCTCCAGCAACAGAATAATTATTTAATTAGATTCTTCGGAATCTTTTTTTTGCACAAAAAAGAGGTTCTACCAAGAACCTCCTCCACCTCCTCCGGCACCTCCGCCAGAGAATCCTCCTCCACCGGAAAATCCACCGCCGCTAGAGAATCCACCGCCGGACTGACTAGCTGGAAGAGAAGTCATAGCAACTGTTGCTTGACTCATTGTATGGTTCATAAAGTGAGAAAAATAAATCATATCAAAAGTAGAGTATCCACTATACCATTCTGGTGGTGCAATGGCAATTCCTTCAAATTGCTTGATCCATTTATCACTTAATCCAAAAATATACGTAAATGGTAAAATGTGATAGAAATATTGCGGATCTTGTTCGACCAGCATCTCTAACTTTTCTTTTTCCGCAGTTTCTAAGAAATTACGGAATCCATAAATTTTTCCAAATAAAGCATCTCCATATTTGGTTCGTTTTCCAATAAAGAAAAGACTTAATAGTAACGCAATTTCTTCTATTGTAAAAGCAAGTAAAACTAAAACATACATCGGTTCATCGCTTGTAAATAACATCATTCCTTCTATAAGAACAGGAATTACTAACAATAAAAATAAGATCGTACTGGTTACTTTGTAACTTTTCTTTTTCTTTTGTAAGGAAGATTTCATACTAGCAACGATCACAAATGCATACATCGTCATCAAAAACATAGCAATAATATAAGCGGACTCTTGTTCCATTATGAAAAAGATAGATGCGATTATCAAAGTTACTAGGAAAAGACTTCCCAGAATAATACGATGTTTTTTCGTGCTTTCATAAACAGGTTTACGAAGAGGAGTTAATTTAAATTGAATGGTTTGGATTGTCTTATAGAACTTTTCTTTTAAATCTTTCTCTTCTACGACATCTTTCTTTTTGAATAGACCTTCTAAAAATAATCTTTCTATTTCTTTATCGCCATCGTATTCCTTTTGTTTTGTTAGTACAAAAGATTTTTTCTTATCTTCCTTTTCTTCGATCTTTAGATATCCTTTTTCCGCTAAATAAACAAGTAATGATACGACATCTTTGCTTTCTGATTGATCTTTATAAAGATAGGCAAGTTCTGCACTATTATACCCTTCTGGCGGATAGAATTCCACGGTTTCAATGATTTCATTATCTTTTCCATATTTTCGCCAAAGGAAAATTCCAAGGAACCCTACTATTAAGAAGATGGCTGTTAAAACAATACTTGTTGTTGAAAACAAAGGACGAACAAAATAAGAATCTTCTAGTTCAATTCGAACCGCCACACCTTCTCGTGGATTCAATTTCCTTAAAATGGTTGCTGTAATAACGCGCCCTTCTGTTTGGACAGACACCTCTTGGCTACCACTTGTACCATAGCTACCAACAGAAATTCCTAATTTACTTGTATCATATTCTTTCGGCATAGTAATACGAAAAGTAATTTGATCTAACGTCGTGTCCCATCCGACTCCAATTAAGTTATAGTAAAGCTCGTCGAATCCTTCATTCTTATCTCTTCCTAAATCATAAAGATATTGAATTTTATATTGTTGTTCTCCAATATAGGTCTTGCTTTCTTCCCCAATTCTTATTACTTTTTGATTATTTTGGGTACTTACTTCGAATGGTTGATTAACGTTTATTCCCTTTATCTTCGCGTTAATCACCTGTTTGCTGCCATCCGTTCTCACGATATCGTTCTTTAATGGAATATAACGATAAATCCCATGTTTTGCTTTTTTAAAGTTTGCTGTGATATTTTCTGTTACTTGCAACGTATTATCTTCGTTTACTACAACATCAATATCATATTTGGTAATTTCATAGTCATAGGCCAAAACATTTCCCGGTATGAAAAAAAAGAGAAAACTCGTAAGAAGAAATAATATCTTTTTCATTAGAACTCTACCTTAACATTTTCTCTTTCTGCTTCTTGAATTTCAAACATTTTTTCTTCTTTGAAATGGAATAATTTCGCAACGATATTGCTAGGGAACATTTCTACTTTGTCGTTAAATTTGCGAACTACCGCATTATAGTATTTTCTTGCATTCGCAATATCTGCTTCTACTTTTGTCAATTGTTGAGATAAATCTTTGAAGTTTTCATTGGCCTTTAAATCAGGATAAGATTCTGCTAAAGCCATAATCTTAGTAATACCTTGACTTAAACTTTTATTTGCCTCTAATTTTTCGTCCGGACTCATTTGATCATAAGCAGTATTTCTTAATTTTATCACTTCTTCTAAAGTGCTTTTTTCATGCTTGGCATATCCTTTTACCGTTTCTACAATATTTGGAATTAAATCCCATCTTTGTTTTAAGTAAACATCCATTGTAGAGAATGCTTCCTCAACCGTATTCTTGAGTCTTACAAATGTATTATAAGTAGAAACAAAATACAAAATAAGTAACACTACAACAATACCAATAATAATATAAATCATCATCTTTCCTCCTTTAGTTTAAGTATATCATAAATTAGGATAAAATTCACAGAAAATTGATAATTATTTTATTTGTTGATTGGTTAGTTGTACGCCAGAATAGTAATGCTTAATAATTTGAGAAGCAGAATATCCCTCTTTGGCCATTCCATTTGCTCCATATTGACTTACTCCTACTCCATGACCGTAACCTCTTGTGGTGATTATGACGTTTTCCTCTTGTAATTCAATGTCAAAATCGGTAGAGCGAAGAGATAATTTCGTACGGAATGTCGTAGCACTATAAGTTTGATTGCCAACGCGAACGGAAGTGACTCTTCCACTGCGATTCCGAGATAAGATCTCTACCGAATAATCTTCTTCGCTTAGAGCAAATGTTGTTAAGAATTTCGCTTTGGAAATGGTAGTGCTTCGTAGATAAGTAGATGCACTTTTATCCCAACTACTATCTACACTTTTTAAATAAGGGAAAGCATTTCCCCACACATTTTCACTGTCTTCCGTTTTTCCATTACTGGTAGAGTGATACACTGCATCAATTAAGGATCCTTGATAGGTTACTACTATATTTTCGGTACTTCGTACAGCATTTTGTATTTTTTGATAATACGTAGAATACGAGCTCCCCCATTTGTTTTTCATCTGATTGGTATCGATATAGCTCTGCGTAGAAGTCGTATCCGTTAATTTTTTTCCACTGTTTATCGTTTTTAGAGCATAAGTTCTTGCGATAATACTTTGCACTTTCAAAGCCTCGATGTGAAAAGAGGCCGGCATTTCGGCTGCAACGACTCCAATTAAATAATCTTCCATTGCAAGTTTTACTACTTGTCCATTCCTTCGATAGACAGTCACGTAATAGGTCGTATCTACTTCCGGAGGTGATGGTTTTTCACTAGGAGTTTCTACACTACTACTAGGAGGCGTAGAATTATTACTATTACTATTACTATTATTACTAGAAGAAGATTGTGGCGGTTTATTAGGTTTGGTTGTATTCGGTTTAGAAGAATTGGTAGAAGAACTTGAGTTTCCCTTGGAATCTTCTTCATTCTTACTTTCTTCCTTTGTATCTTGGAATGTTACTTCTTCTTGCTCTATGCTTCCTTGTTCTTCCTCCTCTAAGATCTGTTCCGCAATCAAAGGTGCTAGTAAATTATCAGGTAGATAAGAAACAGCAGATTTTTTAGGAGGATGATAATTTAATACTGCTAAAGTAATCCCACCTACTACTAAAAATACTTTGGTACCATTCCAAAATATATGGTGTTTCTGAATAAATTCATCGATAGTATTACTTTTTAATTTTTGAAACCATTCCGAAGAAAATTCCTCTTCTCTACTTAAGAAAAGAATAAGTACTTCTTCTTGATTTTCCATAGTTCGAATTTGATAACTTGTAATCATATGCCTCACCAGTTATAGTATGGCTAGTTTCTTTCGAAAAATGAAAAAAACCCATATTGCTTTTTAATGGGTTTTATTTTTTTGAACATAATGATAACTATCTCTTACCATGTCATCTAATGTTTTACTAGCAACAAATCCTAATTCTTCTTGCGCCTTGGTCACGTCCGCATAACAAGAAGCAATATCTCCAGGGCGACGAGCACCAATCACATAAGGAATTTTTACTTGATTGACTCTTTCAAAGGCTTGAACGATCTCAAGTACACTATGTCCTTTGCCAGTTCCTAAATTATAGATAAAAATTCCGTTGGACTTACGAATTTTTTCTAAGGCTTTTAAATGACCTTGGGCAAGATCAACAACATGAATATAATCACGAACTCCAGTACCGTCTTCTGTATTATAATCATTTCCGTAAATCGTTAAATGATCCAACTCTTTTTGGCTCACTTTTACGATATATGGCATTAAATTATTAGGAATTCCATGAGGATCTTCTCCAATTAATCCAGAAGAATGGGCACCAATCGGATTAAAATAGCGAAGAATACAAATACGCCACTTTTCTGGATTTGCGTAGGCAACATCCGTTAAAATTTCCTCGATCATTCGCTTTGTTGTACCATAGGGGTTTGTCGTAGAAAATGGAGTATCCTCTTTGATTGGTAACTTTTTTACGTCCCCATAAACAGTCGCACTAGAAGAAAATACAAGTTGAAAACAATCATGTTTTTCCATCACTTCCAATAAATTTAATGTAGAGATTAAATTATTTTGATAATAGCGAAGGGGCTCACGAACCGATTCTCCCACTGCTTTTAATCCGGCAAAATGAATGACGGAATCAATTTTTTCTTTTTGAAAGATTTGATTCAACTCTTCTTTTTGACAAAGATCCACTTGATAAAACTTCGGTTTTCTTTTGGTAATCTCTTCGATCTTTCCTAATACTTCTATTTTCGAATTACACAAATTATCGACAATGACAACATCCTGTCCTTCTTCTAATAATTCCACTACGGTGTGACTTCCAATAAAGCCACATCCACCAGTTACTAATACGCTCATGTTTCCTCCTATCTTTTAAGCACTTTCTGCTGATTTGCCTCTTTCATTTTGGGATTTTTCCATTCTTCGGAAAATGGTCTTGCATAGTATAAAGTGTTGGGAAAGTATTTGGCTTTGGCACAATACCAATCCGTAATACAAGTATCTGAAATAGGACTAATCATTCCGGGTCGCCAATTATAGTATTGATCATGGCTTTCTACAAAGCTTACCAAAGCCTCTCGTGGCAATTCCTCTTGCTCTACATCCGTTAAAACAAGACCAAAGGGAAAATACTTTCGTATTAAATCTGGAGCAGTATTCAATACTTCGATATAGATACACAAATCTTTTTTCTTTAAGCCCTCTTGCATGCGAAGAAAAAAATCACAAGAACGGGCATCCCTTCCCTCCCATGGAGAAAATTCATCCGTTGGAAGCGGAATACTTTTTCCAGAGTCAATTCGAAATCCTTCCATTCCACAATCAATACACTCGTTCAAAAACTGTATAATTCGATCTTGAAGATCCCAATTATATAGATTTAATCCCGGCAGGTTCCCGGCACAATAATGCGTTACTTTATAACGATCATTATATTCCCAATCCCCTTTCAAATTCTTTTTTTCTCGCCATACATAAGGATTATCTGTTAGATGAGAATCTACCCTGTCATGAGGCGTCATTTCTGCTTTTTGTGCCATATGAGTAATAATTACATCTCCTATAATTTTGATTTTATATTGACTAGCAACTTGACATAGTTGTATTAAATCCTCTTTTTTTCCATACTGATTTCCAATCGTAAAACCGCAAGGTTGATACGATAACCACCAATTTTCCTTGTTATCTTCTTTTAACGGTTGAAGCGGATTAATTTGAACTGCATCAAATTTTTGATCGGCAATCTCCGGAATTCGTCTTTTTATTTCCGACAAATCCCAATTCAAGCAATGTAATATTCTCATTTTCTTACCCCTTACTTCTCTTTCTTTATATTCTTTTCCGTCTCCTTTACGATATAAATCGGTCTTTTTTTAGTTTCTAAATACGTTTTTGCTAAGTATTCTCCAATAATTCCTGTTGCAAACAATTGAATTCCACTTAGGAAGAAAATAATACAAACAAGGGATGGCCATCCACTTACTGGGTCTCCAAAGATTAGCGTACGAGCGATAATGAATAAAATCATTAAGAAAGAAACAACGCAAAGAATGATACCAACTCCGGCAGCGATAATTAAAGGGGTAGTAGAAAAAGCAACAATTCCTTCAATGGCGTAAGAAAACAATTTCCAGAAATTCCACTTCGTCGTTCCTGCTACTCGTTCTTTATTTTCAAATTCAATCCATTTTGTATCAAATCCTACAAAGGAAAATAAGCCTTTGGAATAACGATTGTACTCTTTCATCGAAATAATAGCATCGACAACAATTCGCTTCATCAAGCGAAAATCTCTTGCCCCATCGACCATCTCCGTTTTGGAAATCTTTGCAATGATTTTATAAAACCACTTTGTAAAGCTCTTACGAAGAAAAGAATAACCATTGCGCGACTTACTTTTGGCAGCACAAATATCATAATCTTCATTTTCTAACGCATCAAACATTTCCAATAATAACTCTGGTGGATCTTGTAAATCAGCATCCATTGTTGTTACATAATCCCCCGTTGCATATTCTAACCCAGCAAGCATAGCTGCTTCTTTTCCAAAGTTTCTCGAAAAAGAAACATAACGTACCCTTTTATCTTTTTTGGCTAAAAATCGAATGATTTTTAATGTATTATCTTTACTTCCATCATTGATAAAAACATACTCTATCTCGGCGTCTAATTTCTTTGTGATCTTTTCTACTTCATCATAGAAAATAGGTAATGATTCTTCTTCGTTGTAACATGGTACAACAATTGATACTTTTTTCACTTTACTACTTCCTTCCTTCGATAAAATTCTCAATTAAACGA
>CALVKE010000069.1 GCA_944332535.1 uncultured Bacilli bacterium | reverse complement strand
GAGAAGAAACAAAAGAAGAAAAGTATTCTATTTTAACAAAGCAATTAGAAGAAGGATTAAAATTTGTAGAAAAAATCGATACTGTTTGGATTGCTTATGAACCACTTGCCAACATTGGTAGTGGAATAGCACTTGCTAAAGAAGAAATAAATGAAACTGTTCTTTGGATCAGGGAAGAATTAAAAAGAAAATATCAACAAGAAACAACCGTCCTTTACGGCGGAAGTGTGTCTTCCAAGAATTGTCATGATTTAAAGGATTGTTTAGCAGATGGATTTTTAGTTGGAAATGCCGGATTAAATCCAGAAGAAGTCGAAAAAATGATAAAGGAGTTAGAAACGAGTGGAGAGAATATTTCATAAAATAGTAGATTTTATTCAAAATTTTCCAGAATTTATTGCCGATAACGCAGCAAATCCCTTTTTATGGATTGGAATTATTGTCATTGTATTACTTTTCTTTTTAATTGGATACGATCGTTTGGGAGGAAGAAAATAGTTCCCTTTATACAACAAAAATCATTGAAAAGACTATAAAACTTGATTTATAATACAAGGTGTGATAAACTTTTCTTATCAATATAGAATATCCTGGAAGGAGATGAATTTATGGGATTTTTTGACAGATTTAGCAAAAAGAAAGAGTCTGTATTACCAAAAGAAGACGATTCTAAAAATTTCGGATATGATCCGAGCATGTACGAGCTCACTGACGATAACTATAGCATGACCCCGCCAAAAGAAGTCTATCCCAAAAGTGAGAAAAATGATTTGAAAGAAGAAACCACTTCATATGGTGGTCCTACTGATCAACTTGATGATTTATTGAATAAATCCCAGCAACAAGATGTAGAATTAGCAGAGCTAACAGAAAGAATTAGAGAATCTAAAAAAGAAACAGAGAAACAAAATAAAGAGCTATCTGCTCTTGAAGGAGAGCTTCAAAAAGGATTAAAAGAAAAAGCAACTCGTTTAGAAAAGGAATCATCCGATTGGACAACTGATATAACTGCAAGAATGGCACAATTAGATCATGCACCTGGTGCTCAAAGAGCCAAGGAGACAGCCGCAAAAGAAGCTGGTGAAATTTTCGGGAATATTAAGGATGATACGTTTAAAGATAAACTCAGTGAAACATTCGATCGAATCCAACAGTATGTTTTTGTGGAGGAGATGGGATTAAAACCAAATGACAAACAAATCGAATCTCTTGTCTTAGAGGGAAAAGAAAGACTTCGTTATTCTTACGGAGAGGATAGAAGTTTTAGTGCAAAAGACTTATTATTACCTTATTTAGTCGAAAAAGAAGCAATAGGAATTCTAAGTGACAAAGAACAACAATTATTATCCGAGGCAAGATCAAAGGGGACCGGATTTGAATTTGCACAAACTCTTTTAGCAGCTATATACGAAAATGCTCCTCTTTTGGGAGTCACCGAAGATAAAATAACAAATTTATTTGAAAAATGTGAAGCTTATATGGTATCAGAAGTAAAAAAACACGAAAATGAGGTATATGAACAAAAGCAAAATGCTATCATTGATAGTTGGTTTGAAGATGGTAAAAAACCCACAGATTCTCTAGAAGAAGGGAAAAAACATAGATAATAGTTGTAAAGCGTTTAGAAGTAGCAATTGTTACTTCTTTTTTTATCACAAAAAAAGAAGAATTATACATCCTTCTCCTCTTGAATAATCTTATCTACGATCCCATAAGCAAGCGCTTCCTCGGCGTCTAAAAAGTAGTCTCGTTCGGTATCTTTTTCTACTTCTTCTAAAGGTTTCCCGGTATTTTTCGCAAGAATCGTATTTAGTTTTTTCCGTAACTTCAAGATTCGTTCCGCCGCAATTTTAATTTCTGTCGCTTGCCCTTGGGCCCCTCCCAGCGGTTGATGAATCATTACTTCGGCATGAGGCAAAATATAACGTTTTCCCTTCTTTCCACAAGATAGAAGAAATGCTCCCATACTAGCCGCCATTCCAAGACAAATTGTAGAAACATCGCTTTTGACAAAATTCATCGTATCAAAAATTGCCATTCCACTAGTAATTGAACCCCCTGGAGAGTTAATATAAATCGAAATATCATCGTGATTCAAAGAATCTAAATATAAAAGTTGTGCAACGACACAATTGGCAGAAGTATCATCGATTTCTCCACTCAAAATAATGATCCGATTCTTTAAAAGTCGGGAATAAATATCATAACTTCTTTCCCCGTTTCCTTCTTTATCCACAACAACTGGTACTAAACTCATATCTATCACCTATCATTATGATAGTAGAAAAGCAAAAAAAATATTCATGAAATAAAAAACTTATGCTATAATTAAAGTGAGAATAAAGGGTGATAAAATGACAAATCCAATTCAAATAACTATTGGAAAAGAGCAGTTTGAAGTAGAAAGAGGAACAACTCTTCAAGAAATTAGTAAATTAGTACAATCCAACTATGATTTTGAGATCATCTTAGCAAAAGTAGACCAGGAATACAAAGAGCTAAGTGAAAAAGTCATAAGTTCTTCAGAAATATCTTTTTTTGATTTAACGAGTCGTGTCGCCAATAAAGTTTACTTAAATTCATTAATTTTATTAGTGTCTTGTGCTTACAAAAAATTAACGGGCAAAGAGTTGAGAGTAAATCATTCTTTGGATAGAGGACTTTATATTACGACAGAAGAACCCATCAATGAAGCATTTATGAGTCGTCTTACCGAAGAAATGAACCGATATGTGGAAAAAGATATCTCGATTGATAAGTTAAATGTTTCAAGACTAAATGCCATAGAATATTTTACTAGCCGGCAAGAAAGAGAAAAAGTGGCAAATATGAAATATAATACCAATACATTTATGACACTTTATAAGTTAGAGGATTATTATGATTATTTTTATAGTTTGATGGTTCCATCTACCAGATGCCTTTCGCATTTTGCACTAACATATTTAAATGATCATGGCTTTATTTTAAGATATCCAACAATTTATGATGATAAAAAAATCAAAGAATACGTTCACCGACCAAATATCTACAAACTTTTTCAAACTTCTCGTGCTTGGGCAAAACAAATGGGATTAGAATATGCAGTGGATTTAAACGAAGAAATTTCTGCTTCTCATATTGATGAAATTATTATGATTGATGAAATGAAGAAAAACGCAGAATTATTAGAAGTCGCTAGAAAAATTAGCGAAGAAGCAAAGAAAAAAATTGTTTTGATTGCAGGACCATCTTCTTCTGGAAAAACAACCACTTGTAAAAAGCTGTCTCTATGTTTAAAAAGTTGTGGAAAAAATCCGATTATGATATCGATGGATGACTATTTTGTGGAACGAGAAAATACACCGCTAGATGAGAAAGGAAATCCGGACTTTGAAAGTCTTCGCGCTTTAGATTTAAACTTGTTCAATGATACCATGGACCGTTTATTAAAAGGGGAAGAAGTGCTTGCTCCTCGGTATAACTTTTTGACAGGAAAAAAAGAATTTGTGCGTAAACTTCAAATGAAGGCAGATGATATTTTGTTAATTGAAGGAATTCATGCTCTAAATCCAGAGATTCTAGATAATATTGCCAAAGAACAAAAAACTAAAATTTATTTATCGGCCTTAACAGAATTAAGTGTAGATAAACATAATCGTATTTCAACAACCGATAACCGTCTATTAAGAAGAATTGTACGAGATAATCGAACCAGAGGTTATAATGTGGAAGCAACGCTTAAAAATTGGGCCAGTGTTAGAGATGGCGAAGAAAAATATATTTTCCCTTACCAAGATAGTGCCGATTTCACGTTAAATACTGCTATGATCTATGAAATTGGTGTATTAAAGGTATATGCCGAACCTCTTTTATATTCCGTTGATATTACTTCTGAATATTATCATGATGCAAAACGCTTAATTAATTTTTTAAGAATTTTCTTGCCAATTTCATCTGAACTAGTTCCAACGGACTCTGTTTTAAGAGAATTTATTGGCGGAAGCCCATTTAAATAAAAAAATATCCACAACAATTGTGGATAAAATAATTAAAGAGAATCCTTTCTCCTTCCTGCCATGATATCAGCAGATACTTTTACTTCTTCACAAAATCTTTTCAAAGTACCAAGAGGAATCATCGTGTTTCCTCTTTCATATTCACTTAATGTTTGCTGACTACAGTTTAACAATTTTGCCATTTCCGTTTGCGTAAATCCCGCCTTCTTTCGATATTTTCGAAGATTAAGGGCGAGTTCTTTTACATCAATGTCTTTTAAATTTTCTAACTCTTCTAAACTTTCATAAGAAAAGTATTCCGGTAAATCCAAAAGATAATCTAGACTAAGATGCAATGTTTTCAAAATGCGATTTAATACATCGATTGGAATCGAACGACCTCCATTTTCATAAAGATTATAGGTCTTTGGTAATACATGAATCAAATTCGCAAATTGATATTGTTTGATATCAAGATCTTCCCGAATGTTTCGAATTTTCTTATAATATTCCATACTATCACGACCCCTTACCATAATTTTATAAAAGGTAACTTAAAAAACGGGTAATCTCTACAAATACTGGTAAAATACAGAAGAAGGAGGTATAACATGAAGCGCATTAGCTGTCGAGGAATTATTTTTTCTGAAAATAGACTGTACGTATTAAAACGAAGAAAGAAGCGAAAGGAGGAATGGGTAGAATACTATTCGATTCCCGGAGGAGGATTAGAAGAGGGGGAAACATTAGAAGAATGTGTACTTCGTGAACTAAAAGAAGAACTAAGTGTAACTTGTAAAATATTAGGATATTTGGGCCAGGTAGAAGAAGAGAATAGTATTCAATATTTCTTTCATTGTGAAAAAGTAGAAGGAGAGTATTGCCTAGGAGGAGAAGAAAAAGAAAGAAATAGTACTCAAAATTTTTATGAATTAACAACAATAGATAGTAATAACTTGTCCGACTATCCTATTTTTTATACAGATATGATCGAGAAAGCAAAACGAAAAGAATATATCAAATATTGACGTAGAACTGGACAAAAACTAAAAATAAGATTATAATGAAGAAAGAATGGAGAGTGTGATATGATAAAAGTCGCAATTAATGGATTTGGAAGAATTGGAAGACTTATTTTTCGAATTATGGAAGAAGATCCAGAATTTGAAGTGGTTGCTATCAATGATTTGACGGATGCAGAACAATTATCTTACTTATTAAAGTATGATACCAGCCACGGCAATTATCGAATTGATGAAATTACGAGTGGAGAAGGAGAAATAAAAGTAGGGGATCATACAATAAAAATACTTCAAGAAAAAGATCCATCACTTCTTCCTTGGAAAGAATTAGGAATCGATGTTGTAATGGAGTGTACTGGGTTATTTACGAGCAAAGAAAAAGCACAAGCTCATATCGATGCCGGAAGCAAAAAAGTAGTCATTTCAGCGCCAGCTAAGGGAGATGTGAAAACAATTGTTTATAATGTAAACAATAACATTTTAGATGGTAGTGAAGAAATTATTTCAGCAGCTAGTTGTACCACCAATTGTTTAGCTCCTGTTCTTAGAGTATTAGATTATTATTTCCATATTCAAAAAGGATATATGACAACGGTTCATGCTTATACCAATGATCAAGCAAATTTAGACGTGGCACACAAAAAGGGAAGCAAATCAAGAAGAGGAAGAGCCTCTGCTGCTAATATTGTTCCGGCAACTACGGGAGCAGCCAGTGCAATTGGTCTAGTTCTACCAAACTTAAAAGGAAAATTAGATGGAATGGCTATGCGTGTTCCTGTTACTACTGGATCTGTAGTTGACTTAGTGTTAGAATGTGAAAAGAACACTTCTGTTGAAGAAATCAATGCTTGTTTTCAAGCAAATGAGAATGAGACTTTAAAAATAACAATGGATCCTATTGTATCTAGTGATGTTATTGGTTCTTCTTATGGAGCTATCGTCGATGGACTTTCTACGAACGTGTTAGAAGTGGATGGAAAACAATTAATAAAAGTAGTAGCGTGGTATGACAACGAGTATGGTTACTCTAGTCAAATGGTTCGAACTGCAAAAGATTTAATGAAAAAGAACAAATAAAAAAACTCCCTCTTTTGGAGAAATTTTTAGAGTATTACTTCTTTTTAATCTATAGAAACATTTAGGAAAAACCTAGATGTTTTTTTTGTTTTGAAATAGAGTAGAAAAAGATAAAAGAATGTGGTATACTGAAAAGGAATAAAAAAATAGAAAGAAGGAAGTAAAAATGATGAAAAAAAGAGTCTGGGGGGGGGTCAGAATTAAATAAAAGATTCTCATCCCTTTCGAAGAGAACGATATTTTTAGGAGGACTTGCTCTTGTTAGTGTGGGAGTCGTGTTCTCGTATTCAAAAGCTTTATTTACCAAGAAAGTAGAAGGAAATAAAGTCGAATGGATTGTAGGAGAGTTTTCTTATCAGTTAGAAAGTAGTTCCTTGGATGAAGATTATCGTATTACAGTGGGACCAGGGGAGAGAAAACAGTTTAATATTACGTTATCTAGTTTTAATGAGAAAACTTCGAAATATGCTTTGTATTATCAATTTATAACAAAGTTAAGTGAAGAAGAGAAAAAGCAAATAGAGATTGGATATTTAGATACGACTCAACATCCAACCAGTGGAGTGATTGACACCAATGAAAGCGTTATGA
>CALVKE010000068.1 GCA_944332535.1 uncultured Bacilli bacterium | reverse complement strand
TCAATTATTTAATAGCAAATTACAGTTTATGGAGGAATTATGAAATACGGTAATAAATTAGAATTGATAGAAGCCATTAGAAATAATGCTGATTTGTTTATTAAAGAATATTCGGAGATAAAAGAATCATCTATAAATATAGTTGATGAGGAAATCGGATATACCCCTTTTCAAATGTTATCATTTTGTATTGGTTGGATGGATTTAGTTTTAGCTTGGGAAAATGAAGAACAAAAAGGTATTCCAAAAACACCACTTGCTACCGAGTGGAAATGGAATAATTTAGACTGGTTATATCAAAGTTTTTATGATAAATATAATGATTATTCTTTAAAAGAACTAATTAATACTTTTAATCAAAAAGTTGATAATATTATCCAACTAGTAAATAATTTATCTGATGTAGAATTATTGGAAACTGGAAAAAGAAATTGGGCGAAAACAAATGGTAAAGAATTTAGTGTATGTAGATTAATACATCTAAATACTATTGCTAATTTCAAAAGTTTTAGAGGGAAAATTAGAAAATGGAAAAAGAATAATAAATAAAAACAAATTACAATTTATCTATCAAATATTCATAAAAAATTTTTAGTAATACTTTAGTAATTTTTTATAAAAAATAATTCAAATTTAATTATATTTCATCAAATCTACTCAAATTTACTCGAATTTTGTAAACAATGAAAAGTCTTAAAAATAAAGGCTTTTTTGATATTTTACACTGTATTATTAATTAGAACTTTTTTCACACCCGAAAGATCGAGGGTTCGATCCCCCTCTCGCTACCATTTTTGATTATTAACTAGGTATTACACCTAGTTTTTTTGTTTAGAATACCGTACTCAATCTGTTGACAACCCCTATCCTGAAAGTTATGTTACTTTCTTCGTTAAGATACTAGATTGATAGTTATTCGAACTTTTACACTTGAGTTAATGATTAATTGATTCATGATACAAATTTTTATGTTTAAAAACCATTCTCGAAAAAAGGCAATAATTATTATAACTTAAACAATATATCAAGAAAGAATACTAAAAATTTAGAATAATCCAACATTAATTCATCCTTAAATTTGTGAGAAGGCCCATTTCTACACTTAAGATTTGATTTTAAAAAATTTGCTAAAGTGATTAACAATAGTTGATTAGATGAATAAAGTTTGTGATATAATATATAGATAAAAGGAGGGCCAATATGGAATACAATATTTATTGTGATGAAAGTTGTCATTTAGAAAGCAACAATAGTAAATACATGTTAATCGGAGCGGTGTATTGTCCAAAATTTAAAGTAAAAAAAATAAATGAGTATATAGAGCATTTAAAGGAAAACTATAATCTTTCTGATAAAATCGAATTAAAATGGAACAAAGTTGATAAAAAGACTGAAAAATTATATTTGGACATAATTAATTATTTCTTTAATAATGACGATTTAAAATTTAGAGTTATTGTAATAGATAAGGAAAAGTTGGACCACGAAAAATACAATCAAACTGTAAACGATTTTTATCATAAAGCATATTACGATATGTTAAAATATATTATTATTCCTGGTAATTCCTATAATATATATCCCGATATAAAAGATACAAATTCATATTATTACCACCAAATAATGCTTGATTACTTAAGAATTAAAATGTCAGATACCAATAAAAAAACTATAAAAAAAGTTCAGCCAATTAGATCTTATGAGGCACCAATATTACAAATTAATGATATTTTGATTGGAGCATTATCGTATTATTATAGAAATCTGTCTGGAAATAGAGTAAAGCTAAATATCATTCATGAAATTAAAAAACTATATCAAAATAGTTTTGATATATCATCATACTATAGTAACACTAAATTTAATATATTTATTTGGAGATCAAGAGATGATATCAACTAAGAACAAATGCGGTTTAAATGGGCCATTACCTAAAACTACTACAGATGATGAGTTATATGACTATTTCATAAAAAATATATATTATGGTGATCTAAAAATAAATGGAATGAAAATCAAAGTATTTACTACGCCATTTGAAGATAATAGAATGCAAGGTTTTTTTCATTTAACTACTAAAACTCAAAAAACACTAGGTATGAAAATTAGAATGAAAGAACCGCGTGCTTATTTTATCAATTATATTGCACCTATGATAAATAATTATTTGAAATGTTCCAATTGTGAAGATTTAGAGTGCAGTAAAATAAAAATATGGACTGCACCACATAAAAATAAAAAAAGAATTAAACTATTATATAGTGACAATTTATATAGTTATATAATAGTTCTTGAAAGAAACAAAGACGATATATATATAATAAGTTCTTATTTAATTGATGAGCCAGGCTATCTACAAAAAGTATTAAAAGAGTACAACAAATATAAAAAAGTCTCTTAATTTAGTTTAAGAGGCTTTTAAAAAAACAATATAGAAAAACGGATAACGCAACTAATAAATAGTTGCGTCTCCAGGACTCATATAACCCTTGGTCATTGAGTAATTAAATTGTAGCACAAATTATATTTAAAGTCAATCCATGGATTTTAATGTACTACATTATATAGTATTTCCATTGGTGCGGAAATATTCTGATTGTTGGAATTCATCATTTGAACGAAGGCGTAAAAACTTTGGTAAAATTCATCTTAACAACCATGATTTCAATATTTTCTTTTTTTTATTGTTAATGGTATAATAAACTCAACAACAAATCGTATTTTGTTGAAATGGGAGGAATATATGAAAAAAATATTGTTGGGTCTGTTTATGGGGGTTATAGTTTTAGGACTAAGCGGTTGTGGTAATAATCCTAAAGAAGAAACACAACCACAAGATCAAGTGCAAGAATCTGGCTATGTGGAAAAGGAAAAAGCGGAAGTATTAGTTGCCAAGTTTAATACGCAAGTTGTTGATAACAGTACATTAAATCCAGCATCTAGCGAGTATTTAACTACTCATGAAGATGCTTATTGGTATGGTTTAATCACAGGGGTATCTTTAATTGTCTATCCTTTAGAATTTACAGGATACTTGAGTAATGATGTTGTAGATTATATGGTTTTATATGTTGAAAAAAATAGTGAATACACCTCTACTACTAATGAATATCTAGAATATTTAATAAAAGCGAATAATCCAGAGATTACAACGGAAGAAGTAAACAGTTTAATAACAGAAGCGAAAAATTCAGCTTCTTCTGGGAAAACGGTCAATAACGGAAAAGGAATTGATATTGGTTATGTAGAAAATGAAGACAGTTATCAATATCAAGTGATTCGATTATATCAATAAAGAATTTATTGGGAACGCATTTTTTGGTGTTCCTTTCTTTCTTTTCTTTAGAAGATATGTGGATAGTCATCCTAAAAAAATATGTTAATAAAATTAGCATAATTGCAAAATTTTGTGGATAGAAAAAGATTAGTTAAAGTAGTAAACTTAATGAGGAGGTGGATGAAATGAATTTGGGGAATCGTTTATTTCAAGCAAGAAAAAAAGCAGGGTTATCACAAGAAATGGTAGCGGAAAAACAGGGTGTCAATAGACAAACAATTTCTAAATGGGAAACAGATGAAACGGTACCAGATATTTACCAGGCAAAAAAACTAACTAAATTATACAAATTATCTTTGGATGAGTTAATAGAATTTGATGTGGATTTAAAAGAAATCGAAGACATCATCAAAAATACAAAGGAAGACGTTGAAGATAAAATTAATTGGACAAGCGCATGGAGCAAAAAATACCCTGTATTAGCTTCGTATCCACAAAAGGTCAATATCACGAAATACGCAAAAGAAATAAGAAAGATGCTAGATAGTTTAAGCGGTGATTATGGGTATAATAAATTAGATAGTATGCTTGTTTTAAAAGATATTTTGTATCATGAATGGAAAGATAAAAAATAAGATGATATTTTACTGATGGGAATCTCTTTGTGACGTTCCCATCTTTTTTATTTTAAGATTAAATGGTATAATTTTCTTAACAGCAAATAATTATTTATCAAGTACTAGACAATCGGCTTTTCTTGTTTTGTATTTGGAAATATTAAACGTTACAGAAATAGGAGGAGGAGAATTTTTATGGAATCTATATTTTTAATTCTTTTTGGAATTTGTATCAGTATTCTAGGAAATTTTAACTGGAGAGGAAATATTGCTTCTATTCATTGGTATAATAGAACTAGAATCACGAAAGAGAATGCAAAGAAATACGGCAAAGCGATGGGACTTGGAACGATGATCATGGGAATTTCTATGACTTTAACCGGTTTGTTACAAATGATTTTTGATATGGAAAGTCTATGGTATATTACACTTGTTGGTATTATCGTCGGATTAGCATTTATGCTTTATGGTCAATTCAAATATAATAAAGGAATATTTTAATATGCGTGATCTTAGTAAAGAATTTGAAAATCGAAATATTGATTATGAACGATTAATCCGTTACGGGTTTCAGAAAAAGAATAATACCTATATTTTGAAAAAGTTTATGCAAGAGCAATGCTTTCAAGCAATCGTAGAAATTTCGGACGAAAAACAGGTAGCAAAACTGATGGATCTATCGACAAATGAGGAATTCGTATTAGTAGATGTTCGAGATTCTTCTGGTGATTTTGTTGGAAAAATAAGAGAAGAATACGAAGAGATTTTAGAGGATATATTCGAAAACTGTAGCACTTTCGATGTCTTTCAAAGTAAGCAAGCCAAAGAAGTGATACAATACGTAAAAGAAAAATATCAGGATGATTTGGAATATTTATGGAAAAAGTTTCCGAAGAATGCTATATTTCGAAATAAGAAAAATCATAAATGGTATGCGGCATTGTTAGTAATACCTGAGAAAAAATTAGGAATCGATTCTGATAAAATGATTGAGATTATCGATGTCAGATACCAACAAGAAGATATTCAAAATAAAATAGATAATCAAAAAATATGGGGAGGATACCATATGAACAAAGAACATTGGATCACTATCAAGTTAGACGAAACGATCGATATCAAAGAAATATTTCAATTAATAGATAATAGCTATCAATTGTCATTATCCCGTTAATTCCCCCTGCTCTTTTTTGCTAGACCTATTTTAGATAATAATGATTTGAGGTGAAGACGAATGAAAAAATATATGCAAGGAATCGCAATATGGTTTTTGATTATACCAATCGCCATTTTAAATGGCGGACTACGAGAGAGTGTGTTATATCCATTAGGAGACATTGCGTTACCGTTAAGTGGAATTATCTTAAGTATCTCTATATTTATAGTAGCGTATTTATTAATCCCTAAAATTAAAAATTGTACATCACAGGATTATATTATATTGGGAATTATTTGGTTTGTTTTGACTAACTTATTCGATTTATCAATGTATATTAGCGAGGGCGGAGGGTTTCATGATTTACTTAACTCTTATCGTTTTTGGGAAGGAAATTTATGGATTTTAGTGGTGATTACTACCCTTCTCTCTCCTATAATAGTAGCAAAAATAAAAAATTCGAAACAAAAGAAAGGAGTTTGTAAAAATGTATAAAACTGTTGTTGTAGAATATTCGCCAAAAGCAGATGACATGGCTAAAAAGATCGAAGAAAAATCGAATCAGATGTTACAAGAAGGATATGAATTAGTAACGATGGCAATTACGGGGACTGCCAAAGCAATTTTAGTATTTAAAAAATAATGAGGGATTAAGAGTAAAGAGAAGAAAGGAGCAAAAGTATGATTAAAAAGTTAGAAGGAAGTGCTTTATTAATAATAATTGGAGAAGTTTTGTCTTGGGTATTACCTTATTTTTCCAATAACGATAATACTGACTTTTCCCAATTTACTTCCGGTGTCTTACTCGGGTTATCGGTTGGTATGAAACTGATAGGAATTCTACTACTCTTCCTTTCCATCGTCGAATATAAAAAGACGGAAGCAACAAAAGAAGATGAGAAAATTACACCAAAAAAATCTATGTAACTTTCTTATAATGCTTTTCTCATGAATGGCAAGGATTTTGATATCTTTGCCTTTTTCTATTTCACGTCACTCGAAGTCTAAATAAATACAAGAAAGAAATTCTAGGAAGATAGACCCAAAAATTAGAAATGTTAAAACTCTTTGACAAACTTCCAAAGGAATTTGGTAGATTACTATTTACGTTTTACGTTATAATGAAGCAGGAAGGAGAGAAAAAATGAAATTAGGAGATGCAATATTACGATTAAGAAAGGAACATAAACTTTCCCAAGAACAATTGGCAGAAAAAATTGGAGTTACTAGACAAACGATATCGAATTGGGAATTAGGAGAGACTTCTCCTAACCCGGATCAATTAAAATTGTTATCCAAAGTATTAAATGTTAGTATTGATGAATTATTATCGAATGATATTAAGCAAGTACTAGTCGAAAAAGTAAGCAATACTGAGAAACTGGCAGGAATTATTATTAAAATATTAAAAGTAATTGGAGTTTTATTCCTTATTTATCTGGTGTTAGCCATTCTTTCTTTTGTCTTATTTAATACTATGAAAGTAAGTGTTAGCAACGTCCAAGAAAAGCAAACTGTCTATCTAGAATGTTCCTTGAAAGAAAAAGGATATCAATATCTGGTTGAAATTTCGGAAAACGGAGATTTAATCGAAGCTAGTGGAAGTGATTATATTACTCAAATCCTTGCGGATCAAGAATTTACTAAAGGAAAAATGCTCGTACAATATATTGAATCTTATTTTCACGATAATGGAGGAAGCTGTCATTAACTTGCAACAGCTTCTTTTCTATTTGCTAAATTTTATGTTATAATAAAAAAGATAATGGAGATAAGATATGGAATCAGTTATAAGTTTAATTTTAGTTTGGGGAACAATGCTTCTTTTCTCGATCCTTTTTCATTGGATCTATCCTTCTTTTGGTATCCGAAAAAAGTTTTTTTCGTGGGTTAGTAAAAGTCCCCTTTCTTTTTATATTGTCTATTTTCTGTTTTGGCTCATCTTTGTTATTTTACTTGTTCTTTGGATTTTTTTCGCCAAAGACGCTCTACTCTTTCTAATCGTTGTGTACCTTTCCGCTTTTATTAGTCTGTATTCTCCAACAAGAGGAAACTGGAAGATAGCAAGAGAGATTTCACGATAATTATCTATAAAAGAGAGCTTTTTGTGTTATAATGAAAATGTTAGGAGGAAAAGAATGAGAAAAAACATTAAAACTACGGAAGCAATTTTTCCTATGCCAGTATTGATGATTGCAACTTACAACGAAGACGGAACGATCGATGTGATGAATGCGGCTTGGGGAATGATGCTAGAAAGAGATCTGATTGTTTTAAATTTGACGGAAACACACAAGACGGTACAAAACATCAAAGCAAGAAAAGCATTCACTGTTAGTATTGCTGATAGCGATCATGTTGTAGAAGCTGATTACTTTGGAGTAGTATCTGGAAATAATACTCCTCATAAATTCGAAAACACTACTCTTACTGCTACAAAATCATCTTTAGTAGATGCCCCTATTATCAATGAATTTCCAATTTGCATGGAATGTGAATTTATCGAGTATCAAAACGAACCATACGGTTGCGGAGTAGTTGGAAAAATCGTAAATGTAAGTGCTGATGAAAAAGTAATGCACAATGATCAAGTAGACATTTCCTTATTAAATGCCATTGCTTTTGATCCATATACGCATGGATATTATAAAGTAAGTGAACGAGTTGGGAATGCATTTAAAGACGGTTTACAACTAAAGAAGTAATTAAAAAGAAGTTTCGATGAAAAACTTCTTTTTTTCATTTATTTATCTTTCTTAAAAGCATCCAGGAAGGTCTTTATTTTTATACTCTTCTTTTAATATTCTCTCCATTTCTTCTGGCGATTCTGGACATCCCGCAAATAACCACTTTTTAATCATCGCATTGAATCCGGCTTTAAAAAATTCAATATGATAATCCACATGATTATTATTGTATAACAATTCAGAAAGATGATTATCATATTCCCTGAATATTGACACCTCGTCCATTCCTAATTTAAAATACGTTCGAAAAAATATTTGATTATCCTTAATATATTTAAAAATTTTTAAGAAATCATTCGAATTTCTTTTACTCTCTCGCTCTTCTTGATAAAGCAGTTTAATTTCTAACTCTAGTTTTTCTCTAATTTTATCGGCCAAGTCATAAATATCTATGTAGTTCGCATAAAAAGTAGATCGATTGACGTTTGCTTGCTTACAAATATCTGTAACAGAGACTTCTTTTAATTCTTTCGTTTGAATCAAAGTTACAAATACTTTTTCTATTTTTTCTTGGGATGCTTTTTTTCTTTTATTATTTGGTGTATTCATATTTCCTCCATTAAACCAACAAATGTTGCGAAATTGATGATTGTTTCTTTTTTCTACCGCTATTATACTAATATTGTATTAAACAAACAAGTGTTGTTTAAAAAGAAGGAGGAAATTAGATGTCAAAAATAGTAGAAGCCAATAAAAAAATAGAAGATACTGTTGTTGGTGGTTACAAAAAAATAGAGAACGGAGTTGTTCACAGTTATCAAAAAATAGAAGATAAATTTGTGGATACGTTTTTAAAAAAAGAAGATGAAACAGTAGAAGAAGCAAAAGAACGACTACGAAAAGAACAAGCGGAAAAACATTAGAAGGAGGAAAAAGATGAAAAAAGATACTTTATTAGAAATTATATTAGCAACAATTGGAGGAGTTTTCTTCGCCATTGGAATGTGTATGTGTTTGATTCCAGGATGGAATTTATTTACTCAAGGAGTTATCACTTCAATTATAGGAATGGTGTTTTTACTTGCTATTTTTCCAATCTATCGAAAAAGTCATCCAAAAAAACGTCAGGAACCGCTTAAGTTTCGTACTTTACTTCCTTGGATAGTAGGAATCCTTGGTTGTCTCATTTTCGGATTTGGAATGAGTAAAGTAATGGTAGGAGAACAAACTTCTACTAGTTTATGGATGGGTATTTTCATCGGATGTATCGGACTTATTATTTGTTTATTAAACTACCCTATTTATGCTTATTTTAAAAAATAGTAATAGGAAGGAAAAAACGTTATTTTTCCTTTTTTCTGTTTTCATCTTCGATTGGAGAGAATCATAGAATGAAAAAGATCATTCAAAAAATATTACATCCTAATCCATTCCTTGGATTTTTCCTATTTCATTATAGTGTAATTTCTATGATCTATATATTTGCAAATGGTTACGATCAACAACCAATCGCTTACTTTTCTTATCCCATTTGCTTTTATTCTCTAACTTTTTTCTGTGTTTGGTTTTATCAACAGATCAAAAAAATTACATCTCATATAAAACAGAACAAAATCTATAAAACATATAAAGAAAATCTGTTTATTCAGATGAAGTTAAATTTATATACTGCAACATTTACGAATGGAATATTGGGCATTTTAAAATTAATTGCTGGTATTTATTATCGATCCGAATGGTTTATTACGTTTGCATTTTATTATTTGCTACTTAGTGGAATGCGACTATTGTTGTTACGAGATGTAAAAAAAGATAACAGTGAGCAAAATCAAGTAAAGGCATATCAAAGGGTTAGAATTTGTGCTATTCTTTTGCTTGCCATGAATTTTATTTTAAGCGGAATGATTATTTTAATTATCGTTCAAAACCAAGTTGTGATATATCCAAACTATCTTATCTATTTGGTTGCTCTTTATGATTTTTATTTAATCATAAGTGCTTTTATTCATGTGTTTCGCTATCGAAAAAGCGCCAATCCGTTAATTTCGGCAAGTAAATACATCAACTTAACGGTAGCGATGATTTCAATGATTTCATTAGAGACTTCGATGCTTACCCAGTTTGGGAAGGAAAATTCTGGAGAGTTTAATACGATCATGATCGCTTGTAGTGGATTTGTCGTATGTGTTATCAATTCTATTTTAGCGCTCACCATGTTACGTCAAGCAACGCGATATTTGAAAGACAAAAAAGCAAGGAAATAATTATATCTTATAATTTTCCCTGCTTTTTTTGTACTGTTTTGCCTGTTGTATTTCATATTCCTGATCTCTTGGCATCCAATGGATCAGATTTTGCATTTCTTCTTGAGCAATCTCTTTCCAAATTGCATAGTCTTCTGGACTTGCGAACATCATTTCTTGCAAACATTCCTCTAGTCGTTGACGTGATTCTTGTGAACCGTTTTTGGTTTCATAGTAACTAATTTTAGAATAAAGCTCTGTATATTTTGCTAATGGATGATATTCTTCTTGTGCTGTCTTTCGATCTATTTGTTTTAAAATGCGCTTGATTTCCTCTTCTTTTAACCCCATCTGCCAAAGAAGATTCGTACAATGAACTTTTTCTGAAAGAGAAAGAGCGCGAATTGGTTGTTTCTCCGTAAAAGAGTAATATTTTTCTAATTCTTTTTGTAGCTCGTGGTATTCTTTATTCGTTAAGAGGGAACGAGAAGATGTTGAGGACGGAGCAAAAACTAATTTTTTTGCCTCTTTTGCCTTTTTTCTTTTGCCAAAGCGGGATTGTAATAAATAGTGAATACCATCCACTAAATCGGAAGCAATCTTCAATTCTTGAAGAGATGCAATAATTTTTTCGATATCTTCCGCTTCGTAGGTTTCCCTCTTTTGAAAATAATTTTCTTGTAATACTCGATGGCTTTTGACAAACACTTGGGATTGTCTTTGAGACTTCATTAAGAAAGTGGAAACTTCTTGAAGTTTTGCTCTCTCCTCCTTTGATAGACTTTTTTCTTGGGAAAATATTCCTGCTCCATCACAAACCATTTGTAGTGCTTCTTCTTTGCTCATCGTTTGAAAAGGATATTGTTCAAAATCTCGAATATCCGTAATAAGCGCATTCTTTTCTAGTAAGCCATTTGCAATATTTTGAGCAAGCAATTCCTCGATTAGTTGAAATTG
This sequence comes from uncultured Bacilli bacterium, assembly GCA_944332535.1. Classification (GTDB taxonomy): domain Bacteria; phylum Bacillota_I; class Bacilli_A; order RF39; family UBA660; genus MGBC162581. The sequence continues at coordinate 2,702 of CALVKE010000068.1, read as the reverse complement.
CTCTCTTAAGTTTAGAGGAGAAATACTTAAAACTCCGGAAAAATTTTCAAAATCTTGAAAAATTTCATTGGATTTCTCTTCTGGATTTCTTTTTAATATATCTACGTAATAACGTAACGATGCGCAATGAATTTTATAGTTTTCTTCATCGGACATTGTCAACATATTTCTTCTTTTCAACTCTTCTCTTCCAAAAAAGAGAGATTCTTGTGCTTCTCTTATAAATTCTATTAATTTGGCCTTTGTTTGATTCATATTGTGGCTCCTTTTAAGGATTTTAGTATATCGAAACAACCGGTAATTGTCAATGTAAAAATTTGTATATACGTTATTCACTTTTCCTTATAAAATGATATGACTATTAAGGCCTCATCATTAAAATTTATATTTATTAATTAACGATACAATTCTATCTTAGAAATGGTAAAGGTTGTTGTACCATCACTAGTTAATGACATATTTGCACTGAGTCCTAAATAGGTATAATTACTAGTTCCATTTATTGGGATTTCCACTCTTCCGGAAGATGTTATGTTGGCGGAATCAGCGTATAATTCTGCTCTATTTTTTGCTGTATCCCAACTCCCCCAATCATTTCCTTGGTATACACCGAATCGGAAGTAAACAGTTCCGGCGGCACGTGAGCTGAAATTTACCGTTATTACAACTTTTTTTACCGTACCAAAGACAAGACCATTTCCAAAAATATCTGCATAGCCATATCCATTTCCTCCTCCACTGCCATTGCGAGAGGTCGTCATTGTTATAGTACGAGTATTAGTATTAACAGATCCACTGGTTCCCCAAGTCTGCCCTGTTTGAAAATTATGAGTTCGAGTAAAAAGATAGGTAATATCCTCTACCTGATAAGCCTGCACATATCTAACTGCTGTAGTAGTCCGCCCTGCTTTATCTCTTGCCACAATTGTAATTGTTGTCGTTTGTCCTGAAGTCAAAGTAACTACTTTATTCCAATTATTTCCAGAAATAGATGCTGCTTGTCCGTTTACTGTCACACTTTGAATTCCACTTGCATCACTTGCTGTACCACTTACTGTATAACTAGTTGACGTCGTAGATGTTGGGGAAGAAGCATTAGTAGAAGTCGGTGCAGTAACTGTTAAGGTTGGCGCAGCACTATCGTATCTTACATATCTTGTAACAGTCGTCGTTCTTCCCGAATTATCGGTTGCAACAACTGTTACGGTTGTTGTAGTATTGGCACTTAAACTAATTGTTCTACTCCATGAATTACCAGATATCGTGGCGTTTCCTCCATTTACTGTTACACTCTTAATTCCAGAATTATCACTGGCCGTCCCTTTTACTGTATAACTAGAAGATGTCGTATAGGTTGGAGAAGAACTACTTGCCCCGCTCGGAGCAGAAACACTTAGGGTTGGATTGGTTGCATCTGTCCACTGAGCATATAATGTTTGATTCCCAGTAATCGTTACTTTCGTAGTGCTTGTAATTTTATCTCCTCCACTCGATGCCGTATACCACCCATTAAAAGTGTATCCGCTTTTCGTTGGTGTTGGTAATGTGCCATAGGTAGAGTCATACGTTACTTCCTTCGAAGAAGTAGGAGTGCTTCCTCCATTAGCATTAAACGTTACAACATAAGTGTTAGCTTGCCAATTGGCAGTAAGCGAGGCATCTACTGTTCCCATGCTAAACACCTTATCTGTCATACTTCCGTTTGTTCTTGTCCAACTAGTAAATGTATAACCTGTTCTTGTTGGATTCTCAATCGTCTTCGTTTCTTCATAATACATCGTATAGGTCGTGTTCGTATTACTATTGTTATAGACTCCTCCATTTGGATTCACTGTTAACGTATATTGATTGCGACTATAGTAATAATCTACTTTATTTTTTACTGGAGGTTCTTCATCTACCTGAATTGTAATTGTTTGACTTGCTGGAGAAGTAAATCCAGTGTAAGCAAATACATTAGGCGTGACTTGACTTCCAAAATCCGCTTCCCCTCGTCCGGTATCCGCATCCACTAAAGTATATCCACTTCCTCCGATATTTTGCTTATAATGATAGCTGATCCATGGGTATTGGTTCACTTTCCAATTTGCTGTTAACGTGGCATTTTCTGTCCCCATCGTGAATATATTCGAGTTTAAGCTACTTCCTTTTCCGCTGACACTCCATCCTGTAAATGTATATCCTTCTTTGGTTGGATTTACGATTTCTTTCGTTGTTCCTGAGATCATCTTCATATTTTGGACAACATTAGAACCATTCCAACTTCCACCAGAAGGATCTACCGTTAATATAAACTCATTAGCTGTCCAATTGGCAGTTAAGACTGCATTTTCTTGCCCCATCTTAAAAAGATTTCCTTCTATCTTACTTCCTGCTCCAGAAATACTCCATCCTGTAAACAAATACCCTTCCCTCGTTGGAGGTGCAATTTCCATTGTCTCCTCATACTCTAAATGAATATTTTGCTCTCCGGATGAGTTTTCCCACGTTCCTCCATTTGGATTAATCGTTAACGTGTATTGATTGCGATTCCATCTGGCATATAAACATCCATCCGACAAAACCTCAACCACACGTCCATCGGTAATCAACTTTCCTTCTTTCGTATACCATCCATTAAAAGTAAACCCTACTCTCGTTGGAACTGGTAACTCTTCATAAAGGGTTCCATAAGTGTATTTTTTGGTAGAAATATCCACCTC
>CALVKE010000067.1 GCA_944332535.1 uncultured Bacilli bacterium | reverse complement strand
AATTACATCCCGTACCTTATGATATACAAAGACAAATACATTCATTTCAATCCCTCTCTATCTTATAAAAGTATAACATATTTTTTGAAAAAGAAAAATAGTTTTCGTCGGTTTTCTTCTAAATATTTTTCGCCGTAATTTAAAAAAAAGACTCTTTTTTTCTCCTTCCTCATATACTACTAATAAAGGAGGAATATAATCATGTACAATAGTCCAAACTTTTTTCCGTATCAATCAATGTATTATTCTTCAATGCCTACTCCTAGTCCTAAAGTATCTCTCTTTTCCAAATTAAAAGGAGCCAATTGGAGTAATTTTTTGAATAATACTTCCCGTACCCTAAACGTCATTAATCAAGCAATTCCTTTATATTATCAAGTAAGGCCATTAATTCGTAATGCCTCTACCCTATTTCGAATTGCAGATATTATCAGAAGCGATGAGAAAGAAGTAACACCACAAGCAAAAACAAGTTCCCAACCAAAAAAAGAAGAAACCTCCGTTTCTTCCGATCAACCGACCTTTTTCTTATAAAAGGTCTTTTTTATTGATACAAACTTTCATATACTTTCTTCAATTGTTCTCCAACATTTTCTAAAGAACGTTCTTCCGCAACCTTTTTGGCTTCTTTGGTAAGACTTTTTAATTTTCCAGAGAAAAAATCTTCTATTTTTTGTTCAAAGTCATCAATATCTTTCGCTTTATAAACGTTTATCCCATCTTCTAACCAATCTTCAAAAACAGGAATATCCCGAATAATTGCATCCGTCTCACTAGCACACGCTTCAATAATTGGAATTCCCTCATTCTCTTCTAGTGTTGGAAACAAATACAAATCGCATCCGCTCATAGCACCACGTAAAACTTCATTTTCTACGTATCCAGCCATCGTCAAATTAGATGGAATCCTTTTAAATGCTTTCTTTACTTTCTTATTACTAAGAGACAAAGGACTATAACCGATCCAAATAAATTTATATTGTGGCATACGACGAGCTAAATCAATAAAATCGACAATTCCTTTGCGCTCAATATAAATTCCGATTCCAATAATGACTTTCTCTCCCTTTTTAATGTGGTATTTTTTTCGGAATTCTTCTCCCAACTTTTTATCCCTTCGAAAAGCAGATAATTCAATTCCATTACTAATAGCATAGATTGGTTTTTTAATTCCATACCCTTCTAATAAACGTTTCGAATAAGGGGTCGGAGTAACAATCGCATCTCCCAAATTATAGCAGTGAACAATCCACTTTTTGAAAAGAGGCGCTAACTGATTGGAAAACATAAAACTATTTCGAAAATCTTCTTCCGTAGAATGGGCATGATAAACAATCTTTTTCCCTTGTTTTTTTGCCTTCTTCGCCAACAGATAACTCTTTAGAAAATAGGTGTTAATATGAAGAATGTCATAATCGTCCTTTTCATCTCTCGTATAATCTACTTTCGCTTTTTCCAGTGCCTTCATTTGATGCTTTATCGCCTTTCCTAATCCACTTTTTCCAACCGTTTTTTCACTTTCTGTATAAAGTAATACTTTCATTTTTCTTCCTTCTTTCTTTTCTCTATTTTCCCATTATTAGGAATCTTCAAAGATTCTCTCACCTTTTGTAATGCTTTCTTTTGAATAAAGGCATCTTTTTCTCGAGCAATCAAATCTTTTCCTAAGTCTTCCTGATAATAATAGATTTCTGCAATAAGCCAAGCGCTAGCCATTTGTACATAATATTCCGTCTTTTTTATATTATGTAAAATAGTTACCACTTCCTCAATATAAGAGGGCTTGATATAATATTTTAAAAACATCACCAATACAAAGCGACGAGTATACTCATCTTCTGATGTGGAAAGTTCCTTTAAAAAGGAAAACATCTCGTTCGGGTAACGTTTTACAAGAGAGGACAAACTACTAACAAAAGAGTCACAAACACTCCAATTATTTATTTTGGGTAAAAAGGTGAAACATTTTTCTTTCCAAAGAGTGAAATCTTTTTCTCGAGCAATCACCATTCCCTGTAACATAATCTCTTCAAAAGTATCGTCGCTTAATTCCTCTAACGTAAGGGTTCGACTTAATTTTCGAAGAATAGGCAGGCGAACACCAAGAATATGATCCACACCTGGAAGCAAAGAACTACTAAAGATTCGATATTTTTCATCACTCAATTGAACGAGCATCTTCTCTATCGTAGTCATCTAAAAAGAAATACTCCTTTCCGTCCTTGGTATAACCTAGGATTGTATTTAAATTAACATGAAAAGTACTTTTAAAAATATTCGAATCGACATATGGGTTTTTCTCTCGTAGTTCTTCTAATAATTGTTTGATCTCATAACGTTTGCTTTCCTGCTCTTTGTTTTTCACTTCTTCCGTAAAACGACAAGCACAATTTAAAAAGGTAAGCCCTTGATTTTTCATAAAAGAAATAATATCTTTTTCACGAACGTAATAAAGAGGACGAATTAATCCCATACCGGAAAAATTGGTACTTTTTAACTTTGGCATCATTGTTTTATACTCCCCGCCGTACAGTTGACTCAATAAAATGGTCTCAATCACATCGTCAAAATGATGTCCAAGGGCAATTTTATTACATCCCAAACTCTTGGCAAATGCATAAAGGTTTCCCCTTCGCATACGGGCACATAAATAACATGGGGAATCTTTTATTTCATGAACTATATCGAAAATATCCGTCTCAAAAATATGGATTGGAATTTCTAATAATTCTGCGTTCTTCTTAATCAGTGTTCGATTTTCCTCTTTATAGCCAGGATCCATCACGATAAATTCTAATTCAAAAGGATATTTCCCGTGACGTTGTAACTCTTGCATACATTTGGCTAATAAAAAGGAATCCTTTCCCCCAGAAATACAAACGGCCACTTTATCATTCTCACTGACTAGGGAAAAATCACGAATTGCCTTCATAAACGGACGCCATATTTTTTTACGATAGTTGGTAATGATACTTCTTTCTACTTCTTGATTTTTACTCATACGTATCCCTCTTTCTTCATTTTATCATACTTTCTATTATTTGGCTAGTGGAAAACAGTTGGTGCTTTTTAAGAATCCCTGTTATAATAAACATGGTGAATATTATGTACGTATTAAAAGAAAATTTAGAATCCGAACTAGAAATAAAAAAATCAAAATTTCTCACTAAAATTTATAAACTATCTTCTTTCCAAGAAATAGAGGAAATTCTTGCTCGATTAAGGGAAGAACATCCAAATGCGACTCATATTTGTTATGCTTATCGCTATGAGGGGAATGTACGGTATTCCGATGATAAAGAACCAAGCAAAACGGCAGGCTACCCTATTTTGCAAGTATTGGAAAAACAGCAACTTGATCATATTCTTGCCGTCGTCATTCGCTATTTTGGAGGAATTAAACTAGGAGCAAGCGGTCTTGTACGGGCTTATTCTACTGCTACCACTACTGCACTAGAAAAGAAACAATTATGCACATTAAAAGAAGGATATTTGGTGCAAATCATCTGTCCATATGAGAAAAGCAAACAACTAGACTATTTACTAAGAGAAAAGAAAAACGTACAGAAAATCTATCAAGAACAGATTCTCTATACGTTTTCTATCAAAACAGAAGAATGGGAAACTTTTCAAGAATTTCATCCTACTATTCAAAAAAGAATTCTCATCGAAGAAGAAATAAGTCCGTAAACAAAGTACAGAAAGATAAAAAAACTTTGCAATTAATTATCTACTTCCTAACCTCACTCTTACTTAGCACATTCTTTTCTGCCATTCATCTATCACAAATTACTTCCTAAAAAGGCAAAAAACAGGATGATTCAATCTTAATAGACTAGTATCATCTTGTCTTTTTAATTTTAATTTACTCCATTATTCATCGATCAATCAGATCTAACTTTGGCGGAAGCCTAAAAGAGCCTTACGGCTTGAGGAAGAGGCGCATACCACAGTATACGTGAGCTTGGCCGGTGGATGTGTTTCTGTAGAAAATACCCGCGCTAGTCCCATCATAATAGAGCCCACTCCAATAAAACCAAGGATAAGACGAATCAACAAAATACGCACGATCACTATACCAACCACTCGTTTCATAAGTAGCGTCCCCTGCTTTGTATCCAATCGATGCAGTATCTGAAGTATATAAATCATAATATTTACTATCTGGAAAACTAATAAATCCACTAGAACCAGTAGTATTATTATAATTTCCCATCACATATTCTATGGATCCACCACTCATATCATAGACTCCATAAATGGTTCCAGTCGTACTGGCTGCTTGTCCTTTTTCTGTTTCATAAGTATTTGTCGTACAAGTAGAAGTAGATGCTTCTGCTGATACGCTGTCTCCTCCAATTCCAGTAACATAGTTGGAACAGTTATTAATGGCCACTTCCTTATCTGCTCCTGAATAGGAAGAATTTCCATATTTTCCATACTTACTTTGTGATAACATCGCAACAATTCCCCATTCGGTATTCTTTCCCATATGCACATCCATCGTTCCAGTCCCTAGTATATCAAATCCGTACTTTTTCGCATTCGCTGTGTTTTGCATAGAACGTGATGCATAAAAGAAACTAGATACTGACTGATTTCTTAATGAAGTTAAATTAGGTTTGATACTTAAATTTGCTGTTGTACAATTTTCATCGGCACATGCTGCAGACATACTTCCCGTCGTTTCAAATTTCCCTACCCACAATCCAGATAATTCTTCATCACCAAACGTAAACCCCTCTGGGGTTACCCAATTAGATGCACATTCGTCATAACTCCCTGTTCCAATATCCTTTTGATTCTTACTGATAAATTGAATATCAATTGCTCCAGGAAGTGCTAGGCTCACACTTACAATATTATTCGGATAAGTTTCTATAACTTTCCTAGTATCTTCTTGGATCACCCCATAAGAAATGTAATAATCAATTACCTCTTCAAATGTCGTAAAACTTTCTCCTTGTGATTGCTCAAATGCTAAACATTCTTCTTCTGTTTCTATAGAAGAATCTAACATTTTACAAACATTCAGTGCTTCTTCTCTTAATTCTTGTGGATATTCTACTCTTCGGCAACTTGCAGGAGAATCAGCAGTTATTTCTCCTAGTTCGCTACATTTTTGAGTAGATTTTCCATATGGTGCCTTTATCGCATAACTATATCTTGGAATCCATACCCACATTGTATTAATATCATCCGTACTAATTGCTGTTCCAGCTTCAGAACTCATATAAGTAGAACGATTCTCTTCTGTTACCGTCACTGCGTTCGCCCACATCTGATTAGAATAATCATACCAAGTATTAGTAGTATCTGCTTTTACCCAGCTTTCTTGTTCTTCATCATAGATAACAGGGATCATTCCACTTGCAAGAATTGGTTCATTGGGCTCTGTCTCAGGTAATATTTCACAACCGTTTTCATCTAAAATGAGTTGCTCTGCTTCCACATCAATTCGATAGCTCAAACTTTTTCCTGAAATACTACTATTATCGGTTACACCATCTCGAATCCAAAGTCTTAACGTATAATGAATTGTTTGATCCCTAGCAATTGTTCCTGTATCAATCACTCCATCCGATAAACTAGAAAGAGATTCTAATATTCCTACTCCATTCTTTGTTAGATAATATCTCACATCATTTGTTGAAAGTTTATTATTTCCGTTTGTGACATCGACTAGTTTCACAATATAGTTCGTATTAGCAGTTCCATTGTTTACCAAACGAAAAGTAAAAAGATCTTCTTGAATCATTCCTACCTCATCATACATTGGCAAAGCATTTTCAATGGTTAAATTATTCTCATCTTCTTCTAACACTAAACTTATGTCTCCTGCTGTAATAATTTGTTGTTTCGTTCCTGTCAACGTTACATTAATAAATGCATACGTGACACTCAAGAATATCACAAAAATGCTCGTGATAAATATACTAATTTTAATAATTTCTTTTTTCTTTTTCAAAATATTCACTCCTTCACTATTTTCTATCTATATTCTACCCCCCCCCCGGGCTTTTTTGTCAATATATTTCGACATCCAACTTTGCTCTTTTTTATAACAAACAAACTAAAATTTTGTACACAATAAAAAACAGACTCAAAAATAAGTCCACTTCTTAAATTAATGTTTACTTTCTCATTCCTCAATTGGAGTAAGTCGTTGATCTAAAATAGAATATAAATAAACTTCAATTGGCTTATCCGTTTTTCTTTCTACATAATCTTTATATCCCAGCAATTGCCTCCGATAAGCATCATCCACAACATGTTTCAATTTATAATCCACCAAGATGATCTTATCCTCTTTTTCAATCATTAAGTCGATAATTCCATGGCGTTTTTGATGATCTTGTTGATATAAAAACTCATACTCACGAAAGACAGTAGCATCCTCCAAATCACGAACAATAGGAAGTTGAAAAAACGGTTCTACTGTCTTTTTTTCAAAAGAGGTTAAGTCAGAAAAATCAGGATGTTTAAAATCAATCGTTTCAAAAATATGATGAAACCTCTTTCCAAGCTCTACCGCTTCGTAATTTTCTTTCGTAAGCAACTCTTTTACGCTCTTCGAAAACTTCTCTCTTGATAACTTTGTATAAGAAGGTTGAAACGCACGATACGAAATTTTCTGCCTTGATTTCTTTAAAAGAGATTGCCAATTAGAAGTTTTGACAAAATTGTAATCTTTGGATAACTCTAAGACTTCGTTGGAAATATCTAACTGGTAAGGTTGTAACTTTCCCCATATGCTCTTTAAAATATCCAAAAAAGACCGATAATGAAGACGAACCGTATTTTCTACTACCGAGGAAACGCTAGAAGAAAGTTCATCCTCTTCTTCCGTATTAGTAAGAAGAATCATTTTCTCTCTCGCTCTTGTCAACGCAACGTAGAAAAGACGAATCTTTTCACTGATTTCTTCCTTCAAATAGTCTTCTTTCAACAAGAACTTTAAAACATTGGGTTTTTCTTCTTCCCCGGAAAATGGTAATAGAAATCCATATTTTAAATCATAAATAAATCTTTCGTTTAAATCACGAATATTAAAGGAATGAGAAAGACCAGCCATATAAAGAATAGGAAACTCTAATCCCTTTGATTTATGAATCGTCATAATCTTAACAGCATCCGAATTTTCTTCCGAAAACGAAACACGAATTTCTTGCCCTTCTTCTACCATTTGAGAAAAGGTTACGATCACCTCATCCAAAGAATAACCAAGTTCATTCATTTCACGAAACAAGTCTTTCAAATACGAAACTCGAGCCATAAAAGAATCCATGTTTCCCACTAAAGTCTGTTTTTGATAAAAAGAAAATCTTTGAATAAGCCCCTCTAATAAATTTTCTCCATTCAAACAAGGATATTCCTCTACTAAAGGACGAAGAAGTTGATAAAGTTTACTTTCTTGATAACGTTTTGATTCTAACACTTCAAAAATATCCTCATCCGTCTCTTCTAACAAATAACTTCTTGCAACACTCATGTAACTGTAACGGAAATCTTCCCCAGAATCTTTATGATAAGAAAGATAGACAAGTTTTAGCAAGTGACTAATCATATAAATATCATTTTCTTTGGTAATTGTCATATCTTTGAAAACAGCCATTGGAACTTGATAATACTCAAAAATCTTTTTAAATAATTCAAATTTCGTAGCTCGATCAATTAAAATAGCAAAATCACTATAGCGAACATCACGAAGAGTAAACGTTTCTTTATCTACCACTTGATAATGATCTTCCACTTTCTTTTGAATATCTCTTAAAATGATAAAAGCTTCCATTTCGTCTTTACTATATCCTTTTTCGCAAGAATAATTATAAACTTCCAAATTCGAATTTTGGGAAGCTTTTTGATTTGCTTCGTATGCGGTATTTCCAAAAATCATTTGATGTTCCTTCTGATAATTGCATCCTCCTAAAAAGTCATCCATCACGACATCAAAAATAGCATTAATATTGGCAAGAACTTCTTTCCGACTACGAAAGTTTTTCATCAAATCGATTTTAAATCCGCCCTCTCCTCGTCCATAAGCATCATATTTATGCTTAAAAATATAAGGGTTCGCATTTCGGAAACGATAAATGGACTGTTTAATATCTCCGACCATATAAACATTATCGTTCGCAATGGCTTGAATAAATTCTTCCTGTAAATCCGAAGTATCTTGGTATTCATCTACCATAATCTCATTAAAATAATATTTTAAATCTTCTCGAATTTCTTTTTCTTCTTTGACCAGTTTAATGGCCATTTTCGCAATATCCGTAAATTCATAAACATCTCTTGTATACTTATAAACATAGATTTGTTGATCTAACTCTAGCAAAATATCAATCAATAATTGAAGGTGCGTCTCTTGCGATAAAAAGCTTTGCCGAATCTCTTCCAGAGAAGAATATAGAAAATGCTCTTTCCATTCTTTTAAGGAAGCACTCAACTCTTCTTTCTTCTTTTTCACTTCTTCTTCGCTTCCACGAGGTAAATTAGGTAAGCGTATCTCTAGGGAAGAGGCAACCATCTCATCATAAGTAGAAGCTTTAAAAAGAGGAGATAACACCTCATCGATCTTCTGATAATAAGTCCCATCTACCATCACAGAAAGTTCTTCCGCAAGTCGTTGAACTTCTTTTTTTCGCACCTTTAAAAACTGTTCCCACTCTTCTATCCAATGTTCTACCTTTTTTGGATAATCTTTCGTATAATTCTCTAAATAAGAAATCTTGTCATACTTTAAATCTAATTTTTGATTCATCGTAAGAAGAGCATCTTTAATTTCCTTATCGTCCTTCCAGGTAAATTGCTCTAAAAATGCTAAAAACTGAGGATCTTCTTTTTCATAATAAGCATCAAAAATACGATCCAAAATCCCTCTTCGCTCTTGATCCAAAATAGTAGCATTTCCAATTTTTACATCGCGATCAATATTTAACAAGTAATGATATTTTTTAACAAGTGATAAAGAAAAAGAGTCGAACGTAGTAATATAGGCGGCATCAATTTTTTCTAACTGCTCTTTTAATTTAGGGCGTTCTTTGATTTTATTTCGAATTCGTAACATCATCTCATATGCTGCAGCTCTCGTGAAGGTTAGAATTAACAAATGATCAATATCAACGCCTTCTTCTAATTTTCGAATCACTCGTTCCGATAATACGGCTGTTTTTCCGCTTCCTGCTCCTGCAGAGACAATGATATTCGTATTTTCTTTATCAATTGCCTCTTGTTGCTCTACCGTCCACTTAGGCATACGTCTCCTCCTTTTCTAAATTCACGATATTCTTTTCGGTTTGATAACAAATATCACGGAAAGAACAAAATTCACATCCAACGTTTACCCCATCTAATCGCTTTGGATTAATAGTAAAATCTCCTTCTAAAATCAACGAAGCCGCATTTTTCACCTTTTCTTCCACCAACGCAATCAACTCATCCATTTCTTGATAAGTAAGAAGTTTGGCATAACGATACCATCCCGTTTTGGTCTTCTTTAATCCTCTTACCAAAGAACTATTCTCATACGTTGGGTCAAAATAAGCAAGTACTTCTTCATCCATCAAAGAATACCCTTGAAGCTTTAAAGAATCTTTTTTCTCGTTTTGTTTTCTCGTAGAAAGTAATCGCTGTAAATAAATTCCGCAAATAATCGCATCTTTCCATTTTTTGGATTTACGAAGCAAATACATGTACGAAGGAAGTTGTAACTTTAATCCAAAGGGAGCATAAGACAAATCGATATCGGCTGTTCCTGTTTTATAATCTACAATACTAACAAAGGTAGAAGAATTCTTTTGCCCGAGGTAAAGTTTGTCCAAAATACCCATAAATCCTACTTCTACTCCTTGATGATCCCCGAGAGGAACATATAATTTTTCTTCTGTTTTAAAGGGGGTAAATCCCATCGTCAAATCTTGTTCTTTTAAAGTAGCAAGGATAAACCCCAATTCTTTTTTCCATTTTTCAAAATAAAAGCGTTCCTTTTTAGTAAGAGAATAACGGGCGAGTTCACGACTGTAACACTCTTCAAAAGAAAAATCATCTTCATAATAATGAGATAAAACGGCATGAAATACGTTTCCTAACTTGATGGATAAAGTATCTTCCATCTTTCCCATTTTTAAAACATACTGTAGATAATAACGAAATTGACAACGATAGAAAACATCTAAAGAAGAATAAGAAAGTACTAACTTTCCATCCAAATGCTCCTTTAAACGAATAGGATCGATGGATTGATAAGAAGAATCATAGGTTCGATAAGAAATGGGAACAGAAGAATACAGGCGTTCTAAATCGCGATTACGCGTTCCATATTTCAAAAAAGTATCTAACATACTAGTTAACTTTAATTGATCATAGGCTTTCGAATAATGAGGAAACTCTTCCAATCGAACAACTTGCATGGCATAATCGTCGATTAAAATAGAAGGATTATACTCTCCAAACGAATCTCTCTTACAATAAGTAATCGTCAAATTAGAAATACCAAATAACTGATTCATAAGAGCCATTCGTTGCAATTTATTTTCTTCTCGACTAGTTGAAACTCCCAACTCTTCTTTATAAACATCGGAAAGATAATCTTCATCCTTGTGAACGACAGGAAACCTTCCGTTGTGAAATCCAACGACGAACACATACTCCCCGTCTTCGATCGAACTATTTAACAAGGAAATTGTCTCAATCTCTTCTTCGTAATGATCTACTTCCAAAAAGATATGCCTCATCTCTTCTGTTAAAAAAGAAATTAAATTTCTAGCATCTTCCGTAAAGAATTGATACTCTTGAAAAAGAGAAACGATTTTCGAAAGAAGCGGGGATGGAACATTTTCTCGCTCTAAAGATTCCAAAATATCATAAAAGCCGTACCCCTCTTCTAGCATAGAAAGAATATGTTTTCCATAAATTGTCTCATAAAGACATGTCGCTTGTTCTACTACTAAAGGAACTGGGAAAAAAGGAAGTAACTTTTGAAAAACTTTACGATACACCTCATCCATACCAACTAATTTCATTTGCGAAAAAGGAATCCCCTTTTCATGGAGCAAAATCATTTGCGTTAAAACGTATTCCACTTCTTCGTCCATAGTTTCAAATTCATAAACAGCCAAATTCTTAGGAGGATTTACTTCCTTCTGAAAAACTTGAACATTTGTAATTTTTCTTACCTGTTCAATAAGAGCCTCTTCTTCTTTCCGATAAAAATCGAATCCCAAAAAGCACACATTATATTGCTTCAACGATTTTCGAAACAAAGGATCTTCTTTTAATAACTGATGATCCATCAAGTTATTCTTCATAAGCGTTAATTCATTTAACCGATCACTAGAAGTATAGAGTCCGTTTAAATAGTACATGTTCTCTAAATAAATAATGGCAATTTTTCTTTTCATTTGATACTTTCTCATCAAATATAAAATAGCTTCTTTTCCGTAATCAAATAAAAATCTACGACGAAACTCTAAAAAAGTCATTATTTTAACAGAAACCAAAGAATCAAAAGAATCAAACTCTTCTAATAATTTAGAACGAAGAGAAGGAGGTACTACCAAGATGGTATTGTCCTTAATATATTTTAATAATTCCATAAGTTACCTCCTTCACTATCACGACATCTATTATAACATAAATTCATTTCCTGGGAAGGAAAAAACGAGTGAATTTACTCGTTTTCTTCTTTTTCCATTGGAGAGGAAAGTGCTTGCTTTCTTGAGAAGTTCAAGCGACCTTTTTTATCGGTTCCTAACGCTTTTACTAAAATTTCATCTCCTAATTTTACGACATCTTCTGTTTTATTAACGCGTTTTTGATCAAGTTCTGAAATATGAACTAATCCTTCGCATCCTGGCCATAATTGAACGAAACATCCAAAGTCTTCTATTTTTACGACTTTTGCAGAATAAATATGTCCAACTTCTACTTCCCTTACGACGTCTAAAATCATTTTCTTTGTTGTATCAATGATATTTTTATCATAGTGATAAATGATAACACGTCCATCGTCTTCCAAATCTACTTTAACTGCTCCGACTTCTGTAACAGCATTCACACCAGAAGCTTCGCAAATGATTTTAGTAATCATTTCTCCGCCTTTTCCAATGACATCTTTAATTTTCTCTGGTTTAATATAGAATACTTCGGTCTTTGGTGCATATTGACTAACTTCTTTTCTTGGTTCTGGAATTTGAGCAGTAATTTTCTCTAAAATTTCCATTCTAGCACGTTTCGCTTGGTATAAGGCTTTTTCTAAAATTTCTTGGGTAATTCCTTTAATTTTAATATCCATTTGAAGAGCGGTAATACCATCCTTTGTACCAGCAACTTTAAAATCCATATCTCCTAGATGATCTTCCATTCCTTGAATATCCGTTAAAATCGTATAATCTTCGCCATCGGTGATAAGCCCCATCGCAATTCCTGCAACTGGTGCTTTAATTGGAACACCTGCTGCCATCAAAGACATACAACCAGCACAAATACTTGCCTGAGAACTACTTCCGTTGCTTTCTAGAATTTCGGATACGACACGAATGGTATAAGGGAATTCTTCCTCAGATGGAATGACTTGCGCAAGAGCCCTCTCACCAAGAGCACCATGTCCTATTTCACGACGTCCAGGAGCACCGTATCTTCCTGTTTCCCCAACGGAAAAACTTGGAAAATTATAATGCAACATAAATCGTTTTTCTGCTTCTAAACTAAGACCATCTAAAATTTGATGTTCTCCTAATGCTCCTAAAGTAGTAATCGATAAACTTTGCGTTTCCCCACGAGTGAATAAAGCAGAACCATGCGTTCTTGGAAGCAAATCGATCGCTGTAGAGATCGGACGAATCTCTTCCATTCCCCGTCCATCGGCTCTAGTATGTTCTTTTACGACAATCTTACGGAAAATATCATATTCAATTTGTTGGAACACCAAAGAAACTTTCGTTAGAAGTTCTTCTAATTCTTCTGGTTTAAGATCATTTTCATAAGAAGTACGATATTCCTCTAAAAGAGACTCTTTCAAATCATCGATCGCTTGATATTTCTCTTTCTTTTCCGGAATACGAAGAGCCTTATCTAAAGAATCACGAACCTTTCCACCGATTTTCTCTCGTAATGCCTCATCGATTTCAAGATGAGGATATTCCATCTTCTCTACTCCAACCTCGGCAATGACCGTCTCTTGGAAAGCTACTAATTCTTGAATTGCTTGATGTCCAAATTGAAGAGCTTCTAACATGTCGCTTTCGGATACTTGTTTTGCTCCAGCTTCTACCATGTTAATAGCATCTTTCGTTCCAGCAACGGTTAAATCAATATCAGATAATTCCGTCTCTTCCGCCGTCGGATTAATGATCCACTCTCCGTTTACTCTTCCTACTTTTACTCCAGCAATTGGTCCACCAAATGGAATTTTACTGATGGATGTTGCCAAAGAGGACGCAAACATTGCCGTCATTTCTGGTGAATTATCTTGATCTACCGAAAGAACTGTATTGACAACTTGTACTTCATTTCGGAAATCTTCTGGAAAAAGAGGACGCATTGGGCGATCGATCATACGAGCTGCTAATGTTGCATTTTCCGTAGGTCTTCCCTCTCTTTTAATAAATCCTCCTGGAATCTTTCCAACAGAATATAATTTCTCTTGATACAAAACCATTAATGGAAAAAAGTCGGATAGAAGATTCGCATGAGGAGCAACAACGGCAGTAGATAAAATAACCGTATCTCCATAACGAACAAGAACAGCACCATGTGCTTGTTTAGCCACTTCTCCGTGCTCTACTATTAATGGTCTTCCTCTAAAATCAAATTCAAATACTTTTTTCATCCTTTTCTACTCCTTTCACTTCTTTCACAAGTACAGTAAACGATGTAAAAAAAAGACACTTAAAAAAGTGCCTATTTTCTTAATCCTAATTTTTCAATTAATTCACGATATCTTTGGATATCTTTCTTTGCAAGATAATTTAGCATATTTCTTCTTTGTCCAACTTTTTTCAAAAGTCCACGACGAGAATGATGATCATGTTTATGCTCTTTTAAATGTTCTGTTAAAGCATTGATCTCTTCTGTTAGAATAGCGATTTGTACTTCTGCAGAACCAGTATCTCTTTCTCCTCTTGCAAATTTCTTTACGATTTCTTGTTTCTTCTCTGTTGTTAAAGCCACAATATTTCCCTCCTTCTTGTTTATTCGCCATCTACTAAGAAATGGTCTGGAAATAAGTCCATTTCTGAGTAACGGTACGTCTATACTATACTATACTTATAGGAAAAATGCAAGCTTTTTTAAGAATTTTCTACCCAAGAAGTAATGACCTCTGCTGGAGTAAATCCTACATTTTTATGAACTATTTTTCCATCTTGGAATAACACCAAAGTTGGAATAGACATGACTCCAAACTGACGTGCTAAATCTTCATGTTCATCAATATCAACTTTTACCACTTTTAAAGAGTCTTCCAACTGTTCTAACACAGCACTTTGCATTTTACAAGGTCCGCACCAAGTAGCAAAAAAATCTACTAGGACAACACCCTCTTTTACTAAATCTTCTAATTTTTCATTTTTTAATATCATATTCTTTTCTCCTATCTATATTTATTTAATACATTGTCAATACCAACAATATCTACTTTTCCTTTATCCATTAATTTCTCTACGTAATCAACAGTAATTACTTTATGTTCTAACATAATATCGATAGCATCTAAATTATAACCGTTCGAATTCGTCGAATCTTTATACTCGTCCATCAAATCATAAATATCTGTAAAAGTATCCATCATTGAACCTGTCACATTGGATAATCCTGGTACTTTCAAAACATGTTGGGCAAGGGTTGCGTCTTCCATCGGCAACTGAAAAATTGGCTGACTCGCGAAGAACAATAACACATGAGCAACGATCACTCCTTCAATAAGCCCTAGGATAAGTCCTAAAATCTTCGATGGGATCCCAAAAATAATCGTCACCTTTAAAATAGTCTCGATAATACCAGATGCTTTAATTAAAACATTCAAAATTACTTCTAGAACACAAAGTATAATAATAAAAGAAAGTAATTGATAAAATAATATATTAACAGCTGTAGCACCTAATAGCATACCACCAAATTTAAAAAATGGAAGATGTAAACTTAAAAATTCTGCCAAAGGATTCTTTAAATAAAACGCTAAAATAAAGATAATGACAGTTCCAATAGTCATAACTCCTTGTTTTATGAATCCTCTTTTAAATCCAGCGACTCCCCAACAAGCAATAAACAAGAATACGATAACATCGACGATATTTGTAATATTCATATTTTTACCTCCTATACTACTATTATACATAAGTTTTTAAAATTTATAAAGGTGAAATAGAAAAAAGGTAAATTAATTGACGCCAACTTTATCAAAATTTCTTTTTCCCAAAAGAGCGCTTTCATGGTATAATTTTAGATAAGAAGGAAAGGAGAATAATGTATGAACGTTGTTATTAAAGTAAGTGATGCGACAAAAGAAAAAATGATAGAATATTATAAAGATAAAAAACGGGACAAGGAAATTCCTTATGTTGTTTTTCAAGCGGAGGAAGAAGACACGGTCATTACGATGTATACTTCTGGAAAAGTGATGTTTCAAGGAACTAGTGCAGATGTCGATGCCACAATGTGGAAAGAACTTGATGGGCAAACAGAAGAGAAAACGAACAAAAAAGAGGAGCAAAAATACTATCATTGCTCGGCAGTTGGTTCCGATGAGGTGGGAACAGGAGATTATTTTGGACCGATTATTGTTACCGCGGCTTACGTAAAAGAAGAAGAGATTCCATTTTTAGAGCAATTAGGAATTCGAGATTCTAAAAAGATAGACGACGGAACCATTCAAAAAATAGCTCCGCAAATTGCGAAAAAGATTCTTTATCGTAGTGTGATTCTATCCAACAAAGAATATAATCAGAAATATGGAAAAGACTATAACATGAACAAAATTAAAGCAATTCTTCACAATAAAGTACTCCATCAATTAATTCAAGAAGAAAATCCTTCTTACGACTATATCATTGTCGATGAATTTGCAAGAGAAGCTCGCTACTACGAATATATTCAAGAATCTACCGAAATTCAAAGAGGAATTACTTTTCTAACG
>CALVKE010000066.1 GCA_944332535.1 uncultured Bacilli bacterium | reverse complement strand
AACAGACGAAAGATAAAAGCAAGAGAAAAAGGAAAAACCAAAGTAGCACCAAAAAAGAAGAAGGAATTAGAAGAAAATGCACAGCAAAAAAGACAAGAAGAAAATACTAAAATTATCCTGTTACTGGAAGAATTAAAAGGAGTATTGTCTACCCAAGAGTTAATCGTCTTATCACTAGCACTTGGATTCCCAAAGCAAACTCCGGTTCCTTTCCAAGAAATTGCTCTTCGCTTAAATATAACCGTAGAAGAAGTAAAAGAAATTCTTCAAAAGGCTCGTGCTTATTATCAAAATAGAGTTAAATTATCAGAAGAAGAGTCCCTTTCTTCTTCCCAAAATCAAAAAAAGAAGCTTTTTTCTACTAAGTAGACGGAGAGAAAGCGTCTTTTTTGGGAAAAACACAAAAAAACTTTTGCATTTTGAAAAATATCTGATATAATACTGATAGGAAACAAGGAGGGATTAAAATGGCTAAAAAAGTCGGAAATAGACAAAATAAAACATTAGTGTGTACAGAATGCAATACAGAAGGTTATCGCGTTAGTAAAAATGTAAAAAATACGACCGAACGTCTAGAACTAAAGAAATATTGCGAAAAGTGTCAAAAACATACTGTTCATAAAGAGAAAAAATAAAAATAGTTAGAAAGGATGCAGCCCTATGATAAATGTAAATGATTTCAAAAACGGTATGAGTATCGAGTTTGAAAACGAGATTTATGTAGTAATGGATTCTCAACATGTAAAACCTGGAAAGGGAGCAGCTATTGTAAAAGCGACTCTAAAGAATTTAAGAACAGGTTCCATTACAGTTCATACATTTAACTCAACAGAAAAAGTAGCACAAGCAAGAATTGAAAAAAGAGAGATGCAATACTTATACGAAATGAATGGTATCTACTATTTTATGAATATGGAAACTTATGAACAATTAGAGTTAAATAAGAGTTCTTTAGGAGAAGATGTAAAATTCTTAAAGGAAAACTTAATGGTTTATATCACTTCTTATGAAGGAGAAGTATTAGGAATTAGTCTTCCCGATAAAATAGATTATGTTGTAACAGCAACTGAACCAGCAGTAAAAGGAAATACAACAAGTAGTGCGATGAAAGATGCAACGCTTGAAAATGGTTTAGTCATTAAAGTTCCTTTATTTATTGAAGAAGGAGAAAGTATTTTAGTTACAACAAAAGATGGAAAATATTCTTCTCGTGCATAATTAAAAGAGACGACGTTAAGTCGTTTTTTGTTTTGGACTTCTTTTCTTGCAAAAGGAGTAATATCTTGTTAAACTAAGGTAATAGAAAAAGAGGGAAAAATATGCCAGTAAAAAAATATAGCGAAGAAGAGTACCGAGAAGCGGCTCGCCTATGGAGAAGAGAAAACCCTGATATAGAAATGATTCCAGGAAAAGCAGTAGTTACTATTTCCAATGGAAAAGAAGTTCCAATAGGAAGACGCATGGCACAGATGCGCCATCATCTAAATCGGGTAAAAGATCCAGAGTTTTGGAAAGAATTTGGTTTGTTTGCAGAGAATCAAGCTATGAAGGATAAATACACCGAAGAAGAATATCAAGAAGCGGCACGCCTATGGAGAAAGGAAAATCCAGAAGCAGAATTAATTCCAGGAAGGACTGTGATAACAATTGCTAGTGGGAAGGTTGTTCCAATTGGTAGACGTATGCAAACGTTACGAAAACATTCTGAAACGGTAAAAAATCTTACCTTCTGGGCGGAGTACGGTCTACTAGTAGAAAGTAAAGCAGCAAAAGATCGATATACCGAAGAAGAGTATCAAGAAGCGGCTCGATTATGGAGACAGGAAAATCCAGAAGCAGAAATGATTTCCGCTAGGGCAGTTATAACAATTTCAAGCGGAAAAAAGGTCCCTATTGGGTTTCGATTGCACAATATGCGGCAACACTTAGAAAGGGTAGAAAATAAAAACTTTTGGAAGGAATATGGCTTGTTTGCAGAAAACCAGGCAATGAAAGATAAATACACCGAGGAAGAATATCAAGAAGCGGCGCGCTTATGGAGAAGAGAAAATCCAGAGATAGAATCAATACCCACGAAAGCAGTAGTGACAATTTCGAATGGAAAAAAAGTCGCAATCGGGGTGAGAATGCAAAATATGCGAAAAGCGAAAGAAAAAGTGAAAAATCCCGAATTCTGGAAAGAGTATGGGTTATTTAAAGAAGCACGCCTAACCAAAGGAAAATTCACCGAAGAAGAGTACCAAGAAGCTGCACGCCTCTGGAGAAAAGAAAATCCAGAAGCAGAAATAATTCCGAAAAAAGCAGTGGTTACGATTAGTAATGGAAAAGAAGTTACCATTGGTACTAGAATGAATAATATGCGCACCCACCCAGAGAAAGTGAAGAATCCTGAATTCTGGAAAGAGTATGGATTATTTGTTAAAAAGAGTCAAGGAGAAAAAGAAGCCTCGCATGTTTCAACACGCGAAAAATATACTAAACTATTTCATGGCGACAAAGAAAAAGCCGAAAGAGTTGTTGCTATTTTAAAAAATATTCGTGAAATGCGAAAAGCCAAGAAAAAAGAAGATTGGACTATCGATAATCTGTTAGAAGAATTTGATATTAATATCGAAAAATTAATGAATGATCTTACGAAAACAAGAACGGAAGGAAAAGCCGCTTCCAACAAAGTATTAACATATCATGGAAAAACGTTAAGACAATTCTGTATCGAGAATGCTTACAATTATGAAGTGGTATCTCGCGCTATAAAGTTGCACCAATTCTGTGAAAACGATACTTTGGAACAATTGATTCATCGTGCCCTTCTTACTTATCAAAAACAAGGACAACGCCAACCAGCCACTTGGATTTATGAAAAATATGGCACTTTAATAAAACATATTCTGCTTTACTTAAAGTTAGATGCCGACAGAATTCTCTATAATATGAATAAGTATATGATTACATTGGAAGAAGCAATAAGACATGAAGTATTTAAAAGAAACAGGGAAAAACAGGAAAATGAGTGGCTAGAAGAGTTATACGAATATTTAATAGAAGAGATTGCAACAGGAAAAAAGGAAGAACAAACCACAACAGATATTGCTGATATGTTTTGGATATTAGCAGAAGAGTATCACTTAACGAAAGAAGAAATGACCATTTTGTGGAATGCTTTTGCGGATTATGTAAAGACGATTAAAAACTATTGTATAGTGGAAGTTGGGTTAGAAACAGATCCGGAAGCAAAAGTAGAAAAGATAAAAGATTATAATTTAGAAATAGAAGATATTGAAGAGAGTTTCTTTATTCCTTTAGAATTTGATCAAAAGGTTTTGATCGGAAGAAAAAGCGAATTATATCAAAGAAGACAATTGTTAAGGCAATATATTATTGATTGGGACTATTATACAGAAGAGGAAAAAGAATATATTAAGTTGCAAAATCATTTTAATGAAGAAGAAATGAAAAAAATAGAGGATACAAGAAAAGAGATTAATGCAGTCATAAAGAAAACAAGATAAACTTATTAAATGTTAGAAAGATTTCGAAGAGAAGAAATCTTTTTTTAATTTTTAAACATTTGTATTTTTAAAAGAATTCTATTATAATGGTAATAGAGTAAAAATAGGTGAGCTACTAACAAAATATTTAGTAGTAGAATGGGAGAATATCGAAATGGATCAAGAAAAGAAAAAAGGAATTATTAAAATTAGTGTCTTTATCACGAGTATTTTTGTAATATTCTTAAGTGTGACGTATGCATTCATTAATGTAACGTTGTCAGGTACGAAAAGACAAGTGATCACAGCAGGAGCTTTAAGTTTGGTGCTGGAGGAAGACGATAATAGTATAACGATTGAAAATGCACTTCCAATGTTTGACGAAGTTGGTATGGTTCAAGAAGATCCATTTACTTTTCGTCTTGTCAATAACGGAACAACTAGTGTAAACTATACGGTAAAGTTAGTGGATATCACTACAGGAAATGACAAATTATCAACGAGTGATGTGAAATATTATTTAACGAAAGAGGGGGAAGGAAATCCCACTTTACTTTCTGAATTAAATGAGGGAACAGTAGATTCTGGAGTGATTTTAAAAGATCAAGTAATCCATTATACGTTAAGACTTTGGATTCGAGATGGGGTAACCGATAACAGTGCGATAGCAGGAAAAAAGTTAAGTTATCGAATTGATGTCGAAGCGAGTCAACCAGAACTCGATGAAAATGGATGCGAAATCCTACCAGAAAGTGCTCCTAATGCTCCAGTGTTAGCAAGTGGAATGATTCCAGTTACTTATGATGAAGGACAAGCATCTTGGGTGAAAGCGGATTATGCAGGTGATTGGTATAATTACGAGGCACAAATGTGGGCAAATGCAGTAACGGTAACGGAGACCAGTCGTTCTACTTATATGAATGCAGAAGTAGGAACTCCTATTTCAATGAATGCTATTAATACGATGTGGGTATGGATCCCAAGATATAGTTATACGATTCGAGATACTTATGGAGTACAGTTAGCCGGAGGAAACGCGCCAAGTCAAGAAACACCTGGTGCAATTGACGTTAAATTTATTCCAGCAAGCCAAAAAGATACTGGAAGTGGAACAAGCACGAAATGTGCAGATAATTGGGTAACTCCAGAGGGATTTACTTTTGGAGGAGAAGAGTTGCCTGGACTTTGGGTAGGAAAATTTGAAACAACCGGAAGTATGACAGAAATATGTACAAGCGAGGAATGCACAACGGTTGATTTGAGTATTAAGCCAAGTATAGCTTCGTTAAGCAACTTACCAGTATCTGGTTTCTTTTATGGAATACGAAGTATGCAAAATAGTAGTAATGCGAATAAATATGGATTTGATACCATAGGAAACGGGACAATGGATGTACATATGGCCAAAAATACGGAATGGGGTCTTGTTGCCTATCTTTCTCAAAGTAAATATGGAAAATACGGAAACCCTAGTTATAGCGGAGCAGATAAAGAAGTAGCAATTAATAACTGTTCCAATTACGTCACTGGAATTGGTGGAGATACGGTATCTGCGGATGAGTCGGCTGCCACTTGTACAACCAATACTTATGAAACAAGTAAAGGGAAAGCGGCAAGTACGACCGGGACTATCTACGGAATCTATGATATGAATGGGGGAACAGGAGAATATACAATGGGAGATTATGATAATACCATTAGTAATAGTCTATTTGCTACTTTTCCAGATAGTAAATATTATGACTTATATACCTCTACTGTTGCATCTGACGGATACAAAATAGGAGATGCTACCCATGAAACCGGTAGTTGGTATAATGATTACATGTCTTTTGTTGATTCATCTTATCCTTGGTTTGTTCGAGGCGGAGGGCCTAAAAACATGGCACAAGGTGGTGTTTTCCATAGCTACGTCTATGATGGTAGTGCCGGTCCAAACTACGGTGCACGCGCAATCCTCAAACCATAAACGATTTAAAACATTTAGGAAAAACCCTAGAGGTTTTTTTGATTGAAATAGAGTAAGAAAAGTAAAAATGGGAAAAAAGAGTTGAGTGAAGCTCAAAACAAAACCTTAAATCCAGCTGTTTAATGAGTCTGGAAAAAAGTAGACTGATATGGAGAAACTACGGTCGGAAGAATATAATAAAAATGACAGATCAAAATAATGATTTGCATTTTTTTAAACTAGTACTTGACAATGCATAGTACTGGGTATAAACTATAAACGAAGGAGGAAAATATGGATACACAATTTAAAAAGGGCGTATTAGAATTGATCGTTTTACTAATCGTTCATAAAAAAGATATCTATGGTTATGAATTAGTATTAGAAGTTAGAAAAGTACTAGAAGTAAACGAAGGAACGATCTATCCTATATTACGACGCTTAACAAATGAAAAGTATTTTGAAACATACCTAGTAGAGTCAAAAGAAGGTCCTCCTAGAAAGTATTATCATATTACAGAACTTGGCACCCGTCGAAAAGAAGAACTAGTTCAAAATTGGAAATCGTTCAATCAAAAGGTAAATTGTTTTATAGAAGAAGGAGAGTAACACATGAAAAAAGAAAGATTTTTGAAAGAATTAAGAAAAAGATTAATTGTATTAAATGAACAAGAAGTAGAAGATATTATTAAAGAATATCAAGATCATATAAAAAATAAGATGGAGGAGGGAATGAGTGAAGAAGAAGCCGTAAAAGACTTCGGGGATATCGATGAATTAGCAAGAGAAATTTTAAAAGCTTATAAAATTAATGTGAATTATCAAAACTCTTCCAAATTAGAAGATGGAGTAGACAAAGTAATAAAAAAAGGAGCCACATTTCTGGAACAGCTTGCAGATACCATTTCTCAAACAAAGAAAGAAGATTTGTTTCGGATTCTATTTAAATTCTTAGGACTACTACTTCTCCTTGCATTATTCCGAATACCATTTTACATTCTAACCGAAATTATCTTTTCTATGTTAGATATCTTCCCTGGTGGGTTAGGAAGCTTCGTATATGTTGTTTGGAAAATTCTTTTGAAACTATTGTATATTGTAGTTAGCCTATTCATCATTTACTATTTTATAAAACACGAAGTCATAGAAAATCATTCTAACACACCTCCAAAAGAAGAAAAGAAAGAAAAATCTGAATCTGAGGAAAAAGAAACGAAAGAGGAAAAAGTAGTTTCTCCTTCTAAGAAAGAATCTTCCTCAACTCCCAGTGTATTACTAATTTTATTTAAAATTCTAGTAATCTTTAGTGCAGTTCCTTTTATCTTAATGATGATTGGCTTAGCAATCGCTTTAGGGTTCTTAGTGGCATTTGGAATGCAAGGAATCTATTTGATTAGTCTATTTTTGATCATTATTGGCTTACTGGCAATTGTTGGTAGTGTTGTTGGTGTTATTTTACACGTAGCAAAGGAGCTTAAATAATGAAAAAATATTTTATATCTTTTCTTATTGGTCTCATTCTTGTTGGAATTGGATGCGGAACCATCGGATTTGAAATTTTAAAGTACCAATATCAAGATGAGGTGCATCGAGATGTAAAACAAAAGATGGATTACTGTGTTTATGAGTTAGATGGAGCCAAACAATACACGCTTCAAATGCAAGAAGGAACGACAGAAATTGTTTATACGGACGATCTAGAAGATCGCTTTCGAATCGAAATAACTTATCCAGAAGAATATTTAACGCTAGATTATCTAGCACAAAACGTGGGGAATCAATACTATATTACGCTATCTTATCAAGAACATT
>CALVKE010000065.1 GCA_944332535.1 uncultured Bacilli bacterium | reverse complement strand
TGACAATAAATCCAAGATGAGGCAATACTTTTTGCGATAATGCCGTAGAGTACTTCGAATCATAGTGATTTACAACAAGTGCTAAATCCGTACTTCCGATCAGTTGCAAATAAATTCCCTTGTCTCTAGCAATTTCCTGTTCAAAAATCGTATCATCGATCATATTAGTTGTAAAAACGTAATAATCAACATCCATTAAGTTTAAGTCTCCTCCGTAGATAAAAAAGCCAAGAGCGTGCGAAAAGACTTCATCGGCAACAACCAATAAATTACGACTGATCGAATGAAGAGAAATATCCAAATCGGGATATTCTTTTATTATTTTTTCTAACTCTTTCATATATTCCTGATTTAACTCAGATAATTGTTGAGCAGAAGCATCGTTGATAATATCGTAACTAATCGAAATTAAATTTAAAAGAACTTTTAGTTTTTTCCCACTTTTCTCAATTCTTGCCAATGCATCATTTAAATCCAGAACCAAGCTAGTATCCATCGTTGAAGTAATATCCTGTAAATTCATAATACCGATCGAGTCGGAAGTATTAGGACTAAAAATCAAAATTTTATGATCTCTTGAAAAAATCAGGTTAAAAGCAACTCCCGACACATAGGGTTCTAAAATTGCTTCTTCAAAAAAGCGTTCCGTATTGTAATAAGAGGTTTTTTGAACGATAATCTCCATATTTACCACCACTATATTTTACGGCAAAGAAAAAAATATGATACAATAAAAAGTGAGGTGAAGACATGGAAGCAGTAGGAATCATTGCCGAGTACAATCCTTTTCATAATGGACATCTTTATCATTTAAAAAGAGTAAAAGAACAATTTCCAGACGATGTGATTATTCTTGTTTTATCTGGTAACTTTACACAGCGAGGAATTCCGAGTGTGTTAAACAAATGGGAAAAGACCAAAATTGCTCTTACTTATGGAGTTGATTTAATCGTGGAACTTCCCTATATTTTTGCAACACAAGGAGCAGATATTTTTGCCGAAGCAAGTATTGCGATATTAAAGGAGTTAGGAGTAACAAAATTAGTATTTGGAAGCGAAGAAAATCAACCAGAAAAATTAAAGCAACTAGCAACACTTCAGTTAGAGTCTCCTATTTATCAAGAAAAAGTAAAAGAATTATTGGATAAGGGAGAAAATTATCCGACCGCCATGAGTCAAGCGCTAAAAGAAATAAGTAAAACGACAGTTACAAAGCCTAATGACTTACTAGGATTAAGTTATACGAAGCAGATCATAAAACAAAAAGCAAATATCGAAGTGATCACCATTGCAAGAACGAACGATTATCATGAACAGAACAGTTCTCATTCCATTGCCAGTGCTACTAGTATTCGTCTTGCTTTAAAAGAGGGAAAAGATATTTCTCATCAAGTACCCAAAGAGACACAAAAAGCCTTGGAAGAACAAGCTGTTTTTATCGAAGATTACTTTCCTTTTCTACGATATAGAATTATGACAAGTAAAGATTTAAGTCAATATCTAGGAGTAGACGAAGGATTAGAACACAGACTACAAAGAGAAATCCAAACAGCACAGAACTATCAGCAATTCGTAAACCAAGTAAAGACCAAACGTTACACAGAAAGTCGAATCGCCCGAATGCTTCTTGCCATTTTATGTGGCATTACAAAAGAAGAAAAAAAACAATTACCGACAGTTTCCTATCTTCGAATACTGGGATTTCGAACCAAAGGAAGACTTTGGTTAAACCAACAAAAAAAGAAGACAACGCTTCCTATTTACACTACCTTCAATCCCCAAGAGTTAGGCTTTCAAATAGAACTTCGAACAACAAAAGTGTACTCCTGCATTCTTCCCCCTGCAAAAATGCAAGAATGGATAAAAAAAGAATACCAAGCTGGACCAATTATAAAGAAAGATTGCGAAGAACACCAAACATAACAACTCCAACTAGTAAAAATACCCCTACTACTTTAGGTAAATGGATTTTTCCGGTAAAAAAGAACTGAGCAGCAAAGAACAAAAGTAAATACACCAAAGGATTCCATAGAAAAGCTTGATAGAAATCCCCTTGCAAAAGAGCAAACACCGCTCGTGTCATTCCGCAACCTGGGCACAGATATCCAGTAAAAGAATAAAAAGGACAAGGAACCTTCACCAAAGAAAAAAACAGAATTCCCAGAAAGAAAAAAGCTACCAAAAACAATCTGGAAAACTTTTTATCCTTCATCATCGACCAACTTATTAATGTTATCTTGCATTAATACATAATTGATAATATCTAATTTTAAAATACTTAAAATTAGATAAATAATAGAATTATCTCCCATCGTCATACCACGTTCTTGGTTTTCTTGATATAGTAAACTTCCCATCCGGTAACTCCAGTAAATTCCATAAAGGCCACAAGTAAGAAGGACTAACAAAAAGCAAGTAATACCAGTTGGCATGCTAGAGTCTCCTCTTAAGCGAATCACATCGTCCGTAATATTAACAAACCAAATAACTGCATAAATTCCACAAGTGATAAAACACAGAATAACACTCGTTACAATATCTTTTTTTCTCATATAATCTCCTATAAACCTTGTGATAGGAAATAGATCACTACCCCGACCACAATGAGTACTGCAAGCACAATAGGAATCCAAATCCATTTTGGATTTTTTTCTTCTACATCATCAAAGAAGTTTTCTTCTTCCTCTTCTTCTTCCATCTCTTGAATACTTAATAAATCATTTTCTGTCAAATCATTCGATTTCGTAAAGAAAGAATCGTCTAATTTTTCCTGCTCTTTCGCCTGGCGTTCTTCTTCGATTAACATTTTGGTTAACTCTTCATTAATTAAAGTGTTTTCTTCCTCCGAAGGAAGTAAATCCCCCAATAATTCCATATTTTCTTCCTTTTTTTGAGAAGCTTCTTCCAAATCTTGTTTTAATGTCTTACTGTAAATCGTATCAATTAATTCCTTTAATTCTTCTTGATCCTCTTCGTTCAATACTTCTTTTTCCCGTTTTTCTTTATACGCATCAATATTTTCTAATCCAATTTCCGCAACAATATTATATTCCTCTTTTTTTAACTTTCTTTTCTCTTCTAATTGTTGATCAACGTCGACACGATCTCTTTTTGCACTTTTCAATACTTTGTTAATATCATATTCTTTTTCTTCGTTCATTAGAAGGACAGAAGATAATTTTTCCGTAGGAAAAACATCGGCTTTGACGCTTTCTCTTCTTCTTTTCGGACGAGGAACTTCTCCAATGGAATTCACTGGATTTTCAATGACTGGCTCAATTTTCGTAATCTCTTGATAATCCGAATAATCCTTAATATCTTGATATAATTTTTGGTTCTTTAACGTCCGTTTTGTTACGACATTTCCTCGCTCTTCATGTCTTTCTACTCTACTAGGCATCTCGCCTCACCTACCTATATTAATCATATCATATTTTCTTAAAAGTGCAAGTTTTTTGTTGTCGTTTGAAAGGAATTTCGTTATAATGAAAAAGGAGGGAAAAATATGAAAGTAAAAGTAGAAAAAGATACTTGTATCGGTTGCGGAGCATGTACAACAATTGCAAGAGATGTCTTTACAATTGGAGAAGACGGATACGCAGAAGTAACAGAAGAATACCGTGATAAAGAAATTCCGGAAGACAAGCAAGAAGAAGTAGAAACAGCCAAAGATTCTTGCCCAACATCTGCAATCGAGACAGAATAACCAAAAAAAGTAGCGGCTCACCCGTTACTTTTTTTGTGTTTCTTATTTTGCCACAAAAAAGGCCATATAACATAAGAATAGTGTAAAAATCGTAGTAATAATAATTCCGTTTGTTTGCTCTGTTTTACTACTTTTATAACGAACCCCAAGAGCAGAAGTCATTAAGATTCCTCCTAATAAACCACCTACATGAGCCGCATTATCGATTCCTGGAACAAGAAATCCATACATCAAATTAAACAAAATAAGAGGTATGATTTGACTTCTTAAAACGCTTCCTAAATAAAGACGATAATGATATCCAAAATAAAGTAAGCTTCCCATCAAACCAAAAATGGCACCGCTCGCTCCAATAGAGGCGTATTCTGATAATGTAATCGATAACAAACTTCCAAGGATTCCCGAAAAGAAATAAATCACAATAAACTTTCCGCGCCCTAAATAACTCTCAATTTGCGAACCGATGATAAAAAGTGCATAACAGTTAAAAAGCAAATGAATAATATCGGCATGTAAAAACATACAAGTAAATAATCGATAATACTCTCCTAAACGAACCAGTGGTCCATAAAGACAAAATTGGTTCAAAAGAGATTCGTAAGTACCAAATAAAATACCGCCAAAATAAACCAAACAATTTAAAAAGATAAGCGCATAAGTAAGATACGGAACTTTCTTTTCAAACGTTCGATTCACATGCTCCGCGTCCGTCTGATTCTTTTTATTAATATCTTCTGTAATTTTGATAAATAAATCCATTCCTTCTTCTGTAAACTTCAACTTTTTTCGAATATCCGGAAAATCCTCTTTTAAAACATCCAAGTTTTTTAGACTATCTTCCTTCGTCAAATCGATAGCAGTTATTTTCCTATCCGAACGCAAATGAACATTATCTCCTAAATTCGTATAAATACTCAAAATCGAAATACCAAAAGAAAATGTCTTTTGCTTAATACTCTTAGCAATTCTTTTCGCTTTAAAAAAGTCGAAGTTTAACTGTTCATCGTTATGAATATAACCCGATACAATACGAACAATCTTATAATTTTCTTTCATGTTCTCTAACCAAATTTCGTTTTCTGCTCCTTGCAAAATGACCGGATTATAGTTTTTTTCCGTAATAAAGTAATGAAGTAATTTCATCACCAGAGTATCTTTCTCGTTTGTCTCCATGCTCTTACTTCCTTTCTTCTTGTTCTAATTGTTCTAAATAGTCTTGAAACTCCTGAGGTGGATCTACTTCAAAATAAAGCTCTTGAAGAGTGAAAGGATGGATAAAACGAATGCTAAACGAATGCAAAAATTGACCGAACTGTGTTGTTTGCTTCCGTTTTCCATAGATCGGATCATTATAAATCGGATATCCAATATAGGCAAAAGAAACACGAATTTGATGTGTTCGACCAGTATCTAATTTGCATTTAACCAATGTTTTATCCCGATAACGTTTGATCACTTCAAAATGGGTTCTCGAATCTTTTCCTCCTTCGGTAACCGCCATTTTCTGTCTATTTTCCAAATCTCTTCCAATTGGAACTTCAATGGTTCCAGTGGAATGAGGAATCACACCATCAACAAGAGCCAAATACGTTCGTTCAATCTTTTTCTTTTGAATCATCTCACTAAGTGCTTCTTGCGCTCGATCAGTTTTCGCAACCACCATTAAACCACTCGTATCCTTATCGATGCGATGAACAATACCAGGGCGAATTGAAGAGGACCCTTTGCTTAACTGAAATCGATACAATAAGGCATTCACCAAAGTACCAGAATAATTTCCTGCCGCTGGATGCACTACCATTCCAGAAGATTTGTTTACAATCAACAAATCATCATCTTCATATACGATCGAAAGAGGAATATCCTCCGGCATAACCGAAATGGAAAAGTCCAAATCGTCCAAAACCTCTACCTCATCGCCACACTTTGTCATCGTACTAGCAGAAGGAATTTTTCCATTGTATAATACTTTTTCCTGTTTGATTAATTTTTGAACTTTGCTACGAGAAATTCCCAATGCATCACTCAAATATTGATCAAGACGAATGTTTTCTTTTTCTATTTTCATGTATCTCACCCTTTATTTCTTCCCAAAGAAAGAACAAAACTCCTAACACCAAGCAAATATCTGCTACATTAAAAACAGGATACGAATATCCAAAAAAAGTAAAGTCAAAAAAATCGACAACGCCCCCTCGAAAAATGCGATCTACCAAGTTTCCAGAGATTCCTCCCAAAATGCCAGCAACGGCAATAGCTTCTTTCCAAGTAGAAATTTTACTCTTCTGTACAAAAAGAAGAGCTACAATCAAAAAGAAGATTCCTAAACAAGCAAGAAGCGTTACGTGATCTTGAAAAATACTAAACGCTCCTCCTGTATTTTTAACATAGGTAAGAGAAAAAAAAGAAGGAATGATGGAATGAGGAACTCCATAAGGTAATTGATTTACAACGATCCACTTTGTCAACTGATCAAAAAGAAAAAACAAAATACTCATTCCGTAAATTTTTTTTCTCATTGACAAGCCTCACTTTGAAAATCATCACAACGAAGACATACTTTGTAAGATAAATCATAGTTTCCGCCAGTAATTCCATTGTTCGTAATTACTACTTCTCCAGAGCAGCGATTTCCCGTCTTGACAGAATCTACAACCTTCATAAATTCTTTATCCATCAAAGTAGAAATAGATACGGAAATAGAATTTCCTGCACTAGGAACTACTACACTCCGACAAAAATCTTCTCCGTACAAAGTAGAAGAACAATAAGTTAAAAAGCTCTCTGCTGCGGCTCTTGCCGTCTCTTCCGCATCGACATAATAAGTATCATTTGCTTGATTAATATAATAAGTATAAGAAGCAACACCAATCGATGCTATTACTCCTAAAATAACGATTACTGCTAATAACTCAACAAGGGTAAAACCAGACTTTTTCATAATCCACCTTCCTTATTTAATAGAATATCATAAATTTTAGGAATTGTAAATTTTTCGCGGAGAAATTTGCGAAAAGAAGTGACAAGAAAAGAAGTTATTTTCTTGCGTCAAACTTCTTTCTTTGTTCGGTATTCAAAATTCGTTTACGAAGACGAATAGATACAGGAGTTACCTCTACTAATTCGTCATTGTTAATATAATCTAGGGCATATTCTAGAGTAATGGGACGAGGACGCTTTAATACGACCGTTTTATCCGCACTTGCTGCACGCATATTCGTTAATTGTTTTCCTTTTACTACATTAACCGCTAGATCGTTTTCGCGATTGCACTCTCCAACAATCATTCCTTCATAAACTTCGGTTGCTGGTTCAATAAACATAACTCCACGGTCTTCTAATTGACCAAGCGCATACGCAGAAGATTTTCCATTTTCGGTAGAGACTAAAACTCCCAACTTTCTCTCTCCAATTTGAATATTTTGGTAAGGACGATACTCTTGGAACGTATGGTTAATAATCCCATATCCTTTGGTAAGAGTCATAAAGTCCGTCATAAATCCGATTAAACCACGAGATGGAATAGTATAATGAAGACGTACTAAATTTCCAAAATTAGTCATGGATTCCATAATAGCTCCTCGTGTTCCTAATTGTTCAATAACTGATCCAACCGTCTCTTCTGGTGTTTCAATTTGTAACTCTTCCCATGGTTCATACTTTTCTCCATCGATTTCTTTCAAGATAACGACTGGTTTAGATACTTCTAATTCGTATCCTTCTCGACGCATATTCTCAATCAAAATAGATAAGTGTAATTCTCCACGTCCAGAAACAAGGAAACTTTCCGCATCTGCTGGTTCTACTTTTAAACTAACGTCCCGTTGTGTTTCCCGGTATAAACGATCCTCGATCTGACGAGCAGTTAACAGTTTTCCTTCTTTTCCAACAAATGGAGAAGAATTCGTACCAAATGTCATCTGTAACGTTGGCTCATCAATATGAAGGATCGGAAGAGCCATTTCTTTTCCTACTTCACACAAAGTTTCCCCTACCGAAATATCCGCAAGACCGGCAACGGCAACAATATCTCCAGCTTCTGCTTCTTGGATTTCTAATCTTTTCATTCCAAAGAAACCAAATAACTTTTGTACGCGAAATTGTTTTACTGTTCCGTCTAAGCGCATACAAGATACCATTTGACCAACTTTGATCTTCCCATTGTGCACGCGACCAATTCCAATTCTTCCTACAAATTCATTATAATCCAAAAGAGCTGGTTGAAATTGTAGTGGTGCGTCTACCTCTCCTTGTGGAGCTGGGATTTCATCGATAATAAGATCCAAAAGTTCATGGAAACCTTCTGTTTGTGTCGTAATATCATCGCTTAAGCTACAAGTTCCATTTAAAGCAGAAGCATATACTACTTTAAAATCTAACCAATCTTCGTCCGCACCAAGTTCAATAAATAAATCGAGTACTTCATCTACTACTTCTTTACAACGAGCACTTGGTTTATCGACCTTATTTACAACAACAATTGGTTTTACATGCGCTTCTAACGCTTTTTTCAATACAAAACGTGTCTGAGGCATCGTTCCTTCATAAGCATCTACTACTAAAACAACTCCATCTACCATATTCATAATACGCTCTACTTCTCCACCGAAGTCTGCATGTCCTGGCGTATCTAAAATATTAATACGGTATCCTTTATAATCAAGAGCCGTCGTTTTTGCTAAAATCGTAATTCCACGTTCTTTTTCTAACGCATTGGAATCCATCGATACATTCGAAGTATCTTCGTTTTCGCGAAATACTCCACTTGTTTTTAATATCTCATCTACCAAAGTCGTTTTTCCGTGGTCAACGTGGGCAATAATTGCTACATTTCTCTTCTTCATTTTCTCACTTCTTTCCAAACGTACACGATTATAACACACTTTTTTGGAAATTGCTAGTCTTTTTCTCAAAATGTTATTTGGCCGTTGATTTTCATTTGGAATTCCGTTTTATTAAAAAAACGGAATTAAGTTTGTTTATAGTATAATACATCTTATGTTTCTTTGTAGTTTTGAAGGAGGAATAGAAAATGAAAATCTACGGCTAATTCTCTTTGTTTCCTTTTGATTCTTTTTTCATATTTTTCTATGATTCTCTCATTCTTTATCTTTTCTCCATCACTTGTAATTACAACATCTTTTATCCCTAAA
>CALVKE010000064.1 GCA_944332535.1 uncultured Bacilli bacterium | reverse complement strand
TCTTTAAAATACATTTTATCATAAAATTCTATTTCATTCTTCATCTACATCACTATTATATTATACTATCTTTTTTTTATTTTTGTAAGGCGCGAAATAAAATAATATAGAAAAAACTATATTATTTTATTTCTTTTCTTGTGGTTTTTATTCGTAAAATGTGTTATTATAATAATAGGTAAGAATAAGAATGGGTGATCGAATCGTGTGGAATCTAATCAAGAAGGTTTTTCATTTTATATCAACAATTATTTTGTATTCTATTTTAGCATTATTGATTATTGTTGGAATTATGGTAGCACTTTACTTTATTGATCATTATAAAAGTATAAAGGATGGAAATGAACGACCTCCGTTATTTGGAGCATATGTCATTATTAGT
Source organism: uncultured Bacilli bacterium (assembly GCA_944332535.1). Taxonomy (GTDB): domain Bacteria; phylum Bacillota_I; class Bacilli_A; order RF39; family UBA660; genus MGBC162581. The sequence goes on along the minus strand of CALVKE010000064.1, from coordinate 2,762 downwards.
AGTAGTATGGAGCCGACCATTCATGTATATGACGCCGTTGTCACAAGGCGAGTCGATGCAGAGGATTTGAAGAAAAATGATGTCATTACTTTCGTTTCTACGGATCCAAGTCATCCGGGAATTACTATTACTCATCGAATTGTGGGAATTCAAGAGACTTCTTCTGGAAAGTATGCTTATCGAACCAAAGGGGATAATAACAACGTAGAAGATAGTGCTTTGGTAAGTTATGATAATGTCTTAGGAAAAGTAATGGTTCGTATTCCAATGGTCGGATATTTACAACGTTTCTTAGTGCAGAGTTATGGATGGATCTTTTTGATCGTTCTTCCGTGTCTATTCATTATTATTAGTGATATCGTAAAACTTGCTAAAGTGGCGTTAGTTAAAGATGGTGGAGATTCCACAGCAAACATTTCTTTGCCCGAGAAAGAAGAACAAACGAATAAGAAAAAACGATTCTTTTGGAAAAAAGAAAAAAAGGAGGATAAGCAAAATGATGGGGATGTTTAGACAGTATTTCGTAATTATTGGAAACGCTTTTATTGGAGTAGTATTTGGTTTTGCTTTTTTCTATTTGTTTTTAAATATTTATCATTATCAAGATATTAGAAGAGGAAGTTACATTGCTGTAAATGAAGATAATTCGATGATTGTTTTAGACAAGACACTAGAGAGAATTCAAGCAAACATTGATCAATTTCAAAAAGATAATTATCAAGGCACTATGGATTATTCGAAAGCTTTGTTATTAAACTTAAAATTACAAAACTGTGTAAATGCTTTTCAAAATGATACCATTCAAGATCTTCGTAAAAAAACCTATATTGATATCAAAGATGTTTATGCTTTTCAAGAAAGCTATGAGAACGATATCTTGAATGATTGTATTGTTACTTACTTATATGCATTATCAGATGATCCAGATCAATCTTTTGATGATCCGTATATTATTGAAAATAAAGAATTACTTCGTGGTTATATGGATACGTTATTACATGAAACTTCTTATTTAAAGAAAGATTTATATGATAATAGTAGTTATTATTTTACGACAGATAACTTTTCTTTAACGGTTAAAAATAATGTGAAAGATGGTTTTTATGAAGTGCTTTCTGCTTATAATAATGCTTCTAAATTTTTAGAAATTATTTCTGAATGGTATGCAGATGGTGTTAAAGGAGGAGCAGTATGATAAAAATAATCAATGGATTTTTTTCTATCTTGAAATTTATACTACTAATTGCGAGTTTTTTTCTTACTTTCTATATTGTAATGTCAATGTATGAGAGATTAGAAAAAAATATATTAGATGCTATTCCTATTTTTATTCCTTATTTGGTTTTGTTCTTATTAATGGCTTTCAATTCAATTTTCCATCAAAAACAAGTAACAGGACATTTCTTCTTTAATTTTACTTGTTGTCTTGTCTTCGCTTTATTTCTTTTTGTTGGATATCGAGCACTAGCAGATGATTATATGTTGATGCGTTATAAGAATGATTATCATATTAGTTTCCATTACTTTTCTGATATGATTGCTCCTTTGAAAGCAATGTTATATCTTTTGATCGCTGGAGATTTCTTCCTAATTTTTACGAAGGAAGGACGTACGGACGCGAAAAAGAAAAGTCTTGTAAAAGCAGAAGTAACAGAAAAAGAAGCTACCGCAAGGTAGTTTTTTTGCTAATTTCTTTAATATGTGCTATATTTTTTATAGGTGATGAAGGTGGAGTTAAAGGAATTTCAGTATAAAAAAAGCTTTGGACAAAATTTTATAAAAGAGGCGTCAATTGTTACGAAAATTCGAGATACTGCAGAAGTTTTACCGCATTCTCTAATTATTGAAATCGGTCCAGGAGCAGGAAGTCTCACGGAAAAGTTGGTTGAGACAGGAGAGCAAGTATTGGCTTATGAAATTGATCTTCGTTTAAAAGAGGTATTAGAAGAAAAATTTGCCAACTGTTCATCGATTGATTTTATTTTTGATGATTTCTTGATGCGTGATTTGGCGAAAGATATAAAACCATATTCCTTTGAACGTATTTATGTTGTTGCCAATTTACCTTATTATATTACGACGCCCATTTTAGAAAAGATCATTCAAGAGGTGGATGTATACCGAATGGTGATAATGGTGCAAAAAGAAGTAGCAGATCGGTTTACGGCAAAAGTTGGAACGAAAGATTATAATTCTTTGACGATATTTTTAAACTCTCGTTTTGATGTAAAAAAAGAGTTCCTTGTCAGTCGTAATTGTTTTGTTCCAAAACCTCATGTGGATAGTGCAGTAGTATCGTTTACGAAAAAACAAGTTCCTTATTCCATTCATAATTGGTCTCATTTTGAAAAATTAGTACGGGATAGCTTTCGTTTTAAACGTAAAACGTTACGAAATAATTTGATTGGGTATCCACTGGAGAAAATAGAAAAAGTACTAAAAAGTTATGATCATGATTTATCTACTCGCGCGGAAGCATTAACAATTGAAGAATTTGTATCTATTAGTAATGAACTAGAAAAAGAAGCATAAGATTTTAGGGGAGAATCTTATGTTTTTTCATGTTGGAGATTATGTTAGTCGCAATTCTTATCAAAATGATACGATTTTTAAAATTATTCGGATAGAAGGAGATACGGTTTATCTAAAAGGAGTTAATATTCGTCTTTATGCGGATGCCAAAATGGATGATCTAAAAGAAGAAGCGAAAGAACAAGTCGTAGATGATGAAGTTTTATATGAAAGAATGAATCGAGAATTGT
>CALVKE010000063.1 GCA_944332535.1 uncultured Bacilli bacterium | reverse complement strand
TAGAACCACTATCACAATATATATAATAAATTTTATCTTTTTCTAAATAATTTTCTGGATTCATCATCAAGTAATTATATGGTATATTGATGCTTTGACTAATATTTCCTAACATATATTCATACTTGTCGCGAATATCAATCAAATTTTGTTCCAGATGGAGCGAATCAATATCTAAAATATCTATATCTTCGTACATACTAACCCCCTTTGTATAGTATATGAAAAGTGCAAAAAAAGAATACCCCCAGTGAAATTACAAAGCAATTTCATATTGGATATTCTGTCCATTATCAACCGTAATACGATAAGAAATTTCGGTAAAATAAGAAGGGTGATACAATTTAATAAAAAAGTGAATATTTCCATCTGGACCGATATAAATATTAGAAACAGAAGATATGGTAATCGAAGTAATAGAATCATCGATGTTCTGATTTCGAAACTGAGGTAATTCTCCATAATAATTATACCCGAACTCGGTCGCATACATTTTCACGATTTCAGCACGAAGTTTACTACTAAAGGATAAATCCAATCCATACATATTACGCATCTCTTCGTCATCTAACAATTTCCCTGTTGTAATTTCAATATTATAAGCACGATATTGATTCGAAACAGTGATATTAGAAGCTACTACTTCGGTATCAGTTACTAACAAACTAGCAACTCGATCGTTTTGATAAATCGCATAATTCGTAGAAGTATAAGAATCTAACTCTAATTTTCGAATATCTCGACCGTACTCAATGCTTTGATAAACCGTATCAAAGTTTGCTCTTAAAAGGGTATTCAAATTTTGAACATCTGGTCGATCAATATTAATTTGAGGATAAGAAAGAGTATAAGTATTTCCTGCCTCATCTCCAATAGTACATCGATGTTCTGTATAAGAAATACCCTTTTGATACTCTTGCTCGGTACAGTTAATGTATTGACCCTTCTTCATTCCTGTAATCCATTCTACTAACGTTCCACTTTGAATAAGATAAAAAACCAAAACGATAACAAAGATAACACCAAAGAACAATAAAATTTTATATTCTGTTTTCCATTGTTTCAACTTTTACACCTCATCGTCAAAGAAATCATCAAAGAATTGATCGTCTGTAATATCAACCTCTCTTTTAGGAATCTTTTCTTCATGAACAATTTTAGAGGAAACTGTTGGTTCTGTTGGTTTTGGTTTTACATCAGGAACAATCTTCGCCTGACTGGCTGTTGTTTGATTCATCTTTTGTAGATAATCATCGATTGAAGGTTTCGTAACCGTAGGTGTCTCTTTTGAAGCGCTGGCTTCTTCGGCTTTCTTCTCTTCTGCATCAATCTCGGCAAGTTTCGCATCGATCTTACGAATAATATCATCCACATTAAATCCAGGAGTCTCCTTTGGTGGAATAGGAGCCGAAGTAGTAGACATTGGAGAAGACGTAGATGGAGTAGCTGGTGTTTGAGCACTCATATTAGAAGCCGGTTCAGAAGCGGTAGGAAATGGCATTGCGAAATTTGGATTTCGATTAGGCATACCTGTTGGCATTCCTGGAAAAGCTGGAAATCCATTTGGCATTCCACTACCTGACATACCTCCTGGTATTGGAGGAAGACTTCCTCCATTTGCCATCATTTCCATTAATTTTTCTTTTTTCTTCTCTTTTACAAATTCGCGAAGATCGAAAACATGAACACTTTCTTTTTCACGACGTGGATATTCTGCTTTTGGATACTTTTTCAAATCCCATTTAAAATAAGGAACAAATTTTGTTTTAAAAGGATTTAAACGAAGACGCATGATAATAACTTCGAACTGCTTCATCTTCTGCAAGTCACTAATAGTAACAAGAGGAGTAGAAGCCGTCTTATCATCTTTTTTACTTTTTACTTCCCCACACATTTTAGAAATTTCTTCCAATGCTTTTAATTCTGTGGTAATCAAATAAATAATATTTCCGCAGTTACCTTTGATCGTTTCAGCATTATCTTTTCCATATACTTGATCAAGTTGGGCAAAGTATTGAATAATCATCGTGAAACGAATCAAACGAGAACGTGCCGCAGTAATCATTGTAGTAATATCTTTAAGTGGTGGCATATTAGCAAACTCATCCAATAAGAAATTAGTTCGAACAGGAAGTTTACCTCCGTGTGCTTGGGCAACATCGATAAGCGTTTCATAACATTGTTTTAGCAAAATCGTAACCAAAGAATGATATGTTTTTTTCTCATCTTGAATAACGATAAACAAAGCAGTTGGTTGCTCTCCGATCGATTTTAAATCAATATCACTGTGAGAGAGCATCTCTGATAAATTATCACGCGAAGCAAACAATTTAATTTTTTGTTTAAATACTGAAATAATACTTCCCTTTGTTTCATTTGGCGCCATAATCGTTCCAGATGCATTCGTATAAGCAGCGCCAGCAGGATCTTTCATCCCAAAATATTCTTTAATATAGGTGCTTCCACCAAATTTTTCTTCTCCGACAGTCGTCATCAAACTAATGCTATTCAAATTGATCTTATCTTCTGTCGTATCCTCAAATAGTCCAAGAGCAAGTCCAGAAAAATAATCGGCAGAAGTCTTTTCCCAAAACGGATCCGCATTTCCACTCTTCTCTTCATAAAGAATATTAGCTGCTAGGTCGTCTAAAAGCTCAATGGCCTTATCCGTATTTCCAGATCGATACATACGATAAGGAAGAGAAAGAGGATTCCAACAGTTTCCTTGTTGTGGATCACGGAAGTTTAAAATTAGTACGTTGTATCCTTTTTCACGAAGCATATTCGAAGTCTGCTCGTAAATTTCTCCTTTCGGATCGGTAATGATCATGGATTCTCGGTGTTTTGCTAATACTTCTACTGTCGGGAAAATAATCGTTTGCGTTTTACCAGAACCAGTAGCACCAATAACCAAGTTATGATACTCTCCGTTATCTACCCAAATTTGATCTTTTTTCATAAGAAGAGGAACACCAGCTGCAGTAGAGCTATCATCTCCTTGATGAACCATAGCGACAGCTTTTTCCGCTTTTATTTCGCTTTCTTTCGCCCAACGACTATAACCATCTTTATTGGATTTACCAGCTCCAAATCCAAATCCTTTTTCACGTTCAAAAAAGTAAGAACTGACACTCATAAAAATTCCAGCCAATGCTAGAAGATAAAAGATGATAGTTGCTGGAAGGGTCGTTGAAGTAAATGCCATTCCTAAATTTAACCCACAAAAATATCCAGTTTGTGCTAAAGAATAAATATTAGCAATTCCAAGTGCTACAATAAAAAATAATAAAATTGCAAATAAAATGAAAATGAGAATATCTTGTGGTTCTGCTTTGAATTTTAATTTCATCATTCAACACCCTTTCTATATACGATTGGCTTTCACCCATTTCCGTCTAAAATATATTATAAACAATAATCCTAAAATTGCAAGACATCCAAGTCCAATCAAAATATATTTTAAAACTGTTAACCAACCAAAACGAGACTCCTTCTCTATTTCAAAGAAAATGTATTTTCCTCTAGCATTGTCTTTCGTAATTTCCCAAATATAAGTATCATTTTCTACACGATCGGCATTATGGTTAACCATTTCCCGATTGGTATCTAGCTTCACAACTACTTTATCTAAAGTTTCATAAGTTTCAAAACATTGAAAATTCATTGATGCCGTATAACTAACTGTTTTGCTATCCTCATTTTCTGACTTATAAAAATTATGATAACAAAACTTTGCCATCGTAGATTGCGCATAATTATCTTGCTTAAAAGAATAGCGCAATCGAAGGCGAGACTGGCGATCATCCGCTTTTAACTGATAATACTCTACACCATCCACTTTGGTATTTGTATCACTATTAGAGTTCAAATTTTGATAAAAACTAGGAATACTCCAATTCTTATAAATATTATAATATTGTTGCGACTCTTCACTATCATCGGCTGTAATGATCACATCTTCTTGAAAAGTCGCATTACGAATATCTAAATTGTACTCTACGGTACAACCAGAAAGAAGAAACGTTATTCCAAAAAGAATAAGTAATTTCCATTTTCTCTTCATACATTCCTCCTTACTGAATCTTAGCATCATTTTGCGTATGCCAATCGCTACTATTATCATGCTGTGCATACCAAGCATCCATATTAATCACGTATTTAGTTGGATTATTAAAAGGTATATGACGAGTAATCAACCCTTCTGATGGACTGTGCGCTTCCGCTGTATAATATCCCTCGTCATCGACTCCTACAATAATCGCGATATGCCCGTCATTCCAAAGCAGATCTCCTGGTTTTCCCGATCGCTGAGACGCCGGCACTTTACTACTAACACTTCCCCAACTACGAGAAGTTCGTGATTCAAATTCAAAACCCGCATTATAAAGAACCCAAGAAACAAAAGAACTACAATCTTTACTAAAAGGACTACTAAAGCCATACGTTTTATCACTAGCAAAATGTACTTTCAAATAATGTAACTTTTTACCACCTGTAATATTATAAAAATTACTTGTCGCATACCTTGCCACAGTAAAAACAGCACTTCGAGTTGCTACCCCAGAATTGTCAACCGCTTTTAACATTTCACTGGAATAGCTTTCTAAAGTATAACCAGCACCGGCCAACGCTTCAACAATTCCTGTACGTGAAAGAACAACTCCATTTCCAACAGTCGAAGAAAAATCACCCGAAGAAGTAGTAATTTCTACTCCTGGAGAATAAAAATATTTCAAAATTTCTTCGTAAGTAGAACCTTGACTAGCCATATAGTTAGCAGCAACTTGACTCATTCCACGGCCATGCCCTCCATAGATCTTTTGAAAACCGTTAGGAATAACAACCGTATGAGTCTCGCCATTTGGTAATTTGGTATATACTGCGGTACAGGTAGAACCACTACAGGTTCCATCAAAACTATCATATTGAGATAAGAACATTTCTCCTTGATAAGTAAGAACTTGTCCTGCTGTTTCAGCAACTAATTGCAAGATTTTGTCACTTGGATTAGCTTTAGCTACTTGATCGTTCGTAGAATTTCGAATAGGAACAGTACATCCTTTCGTACGAACTAACGCAAACGTACGCGCCGCAATAATTTGTGCTTTCATAGCCTCATCATAACCAGAATTATTCTCTGCGTTCACGACCATCGCAATATAATCTTCCAAATTGAAGGTACCAACCGGATAAATGCTTGGATCTCCTCCATCTGGAAGAACAGTAATTCCGTTCGGACACAAAAGAGAAGAATCAAAAGCATAACTACTACGATCTGCAATCCATTCATAAAGGTCATAAATGTCTTCTACAATTTCAACTGATAATCGATAAGATTCTTCTGGTGTGTCTGCTTCCGTATACTCTTCATAATAACGCTCGATAAAACTATCCGTCATAAAAAAGGAAGTGTTTCGTGATAATAATTTATGGTAATAAACTCCTTCGCGAGCGGTATCTACGGAATAAGTATATTGGATCGCTGGTTTTGCTGAGCAATTAATTTTCGCTCCTCCATTTCCTTGAATCTGAGACCACAGCTCATCCAATAATCCGGGCTCCCCAGCACTATTAATCCAATTCAAATCAAATGTATAATTTCTATAATATCTGGTATCAGAATAAGGATCGACACTTCCAAAAAGACTAGTAGAAGTACAACTATTCCATCCATTTTCGTTATAAAGTCCTTCGTCAATCCAAGTTTGATGATATCGATTATTTGCGATTTCATACTCTGAT
>CALVKE010000062.1 GCA_944332535.1 uncultured Bacilli bacterium | reverse complement strand
TAGACACGGAAGAACGATCAAAAAGATCCATCCATAACTCTGCACTAAGAAACGTTGTAAATATCCGACCATTGGAATACGAACCATCACTTTTCCTAAGACATTATCGTAACTTACCAAAGCACTGTCTTCTACGTTGTTATTATCTCCTTTCGTTCGGTAAGCATACTTTCCAGAGGAAGTCTCTTGGATTCCCACAATTCGATGGGTAATGGTAATTCCCGGATGACTTGGATCCGTAGAAACAAAAGTAATAACATCGTTTTTCTTCAAATCTTCCGCGTCGACTCGCCTTGTAACAACCGCATCATATACATGAATCGTCGGTTCCATACTACTACTAATAATGACGTATGCTCCAAACAAAGGAGGACGCTCATTTCCATCTTTAATACTTTTATAATGATCAATAAAATAAAGTGCTACCATAATTCCAACAATAATCAACAACGCTAAAATAGAATACAAAATAATTGTTGAAATAAAATGAAAAACCTTCTTGATTATATTCCACACGATTCGATCACCCATTCTTATTCTTACCTATTATTATAATAACACATTTTACGAATAAAAACCATAAAAAAAGTATCTTTGCAGATACTTTACAAACTTATCCGGCTTGATTAGCAGTTACTTTCACTTTTACAGAAAAACGTCTTCCTTTAAAATTATTATTTACATCAACACTATCTCCAATCCAAAGACGAAGACGAAACTCTTGATGATACTCTTCACTTCCCTTTGGAACAAGACCATTATAAACTAATTTACTAGAAGAATCTCCAGTTAATTGATAATACGTTTTAACAACTCCATTTTCTTCTGTCAATGGACTAGCAATTTCATCCGTACCATTTTTTAATGTCAAATATACTTTTACATAATTTTCATCTAAAGTACTAGAATTTTGTTTTAATACAAAGATTTGATAAGGGATATCAGCTAATGTGGTCGTTGCATTTACAGAAAAGTCAAAATACTCATGTGCTCTATTCGCAATTTTTCCTAAACTATCTGATTTAGGAAGAGCATCTTCAATTTGAATACCGTTATCTCGAGAAATATTCTCGTCATACGCAAAAGAAATTGTTCCTGCTTGAATAACGTTATTCGTTGTTCCTTTTAAGAAATTGCGATAAAGGGCAAAAGTAAGCCCGCCAATAATTAATAACACGGAAAATAATAACATTACCAATGTAACAGTAATAAGATTGTCATAACGCTTCGATTGACGTTTCTTCATACTATTCACCTACCCCTTCTGCTAATACATTTACTTTTAAAGAATAGGTTTTTCCATAATAATCAGAAGCCCCTTCTCGAATCCACATCCGAAAACGATAGTAATTATCAAACTTAGAATTAGCATCCACTACTTGCTCATACAATATTTTGTATTTTTCTCCATCTATAGTGATCTCTTCTAATTCCTCGTAAGTTGGAACCGTATTATTTAATTCTACTTCCGTTCCTCCAGAACGAGAAGTTAAATATACCTTTACGTCAGAATCTGAAATAGTAGATATCTCATCTGCTTTTAATACGATTAAATATTTAATTTTGTCTTCCTTCGTTTCTCCACTGACAGAAAAATCAAATACTCTTCCATTACCAATCTGTTTCTTTCCAGCAACATCAGACATTTCTTGTACATTAGATAAAGAAATACCGTTATGGGATCCATTGGTATCCGAATAATTAAAAATAATATTCGTATCTTCCGGAGGAATCGGTTGCACACTTCCCTCAATAGTTCCACTATAAAGAGAATACGTAAAACCAATTACAATAAAAAGAAGCAAACATAACGCAATAATAAAGAATAACCAAATATATTTACGATCTTCTTGATATTCTTCCTCTTCGATATAATCCTTTTGAAAATCTTGCTGATTCATTCTCTCACTTCCCTTTTTATCCATTTGCTTGAGCTAACGCTTGCACATTAATACGAACAGAAAAAGCTTTATTCTGAATACCTTCTACTCCGTCCATATCAATCATAGGAATAGCCACTCCATCACTATCTACTTCTGGTAACCATAAATAAAGTCGATAATAATCCGTACCTTCTCCGGTTACACTCTTGTCATATAAACGATATCCGTTTTTCTGATTCGATGCAGGAATCAATTCTATCTCTGAAAAATAAGTAGGACTGACAACCAAAGGATTATCTGGAAGCGTTTCGTTACGGTTTTCCAAAGCAACTTTTACACGTTTACTATCAAGACGTTGAAGACTACCATCACCTACTCCAGAAAGTTCGCTCGTCCTATCTTCAATATCAATTTCATAGTGAATCGTCGCACGATCACTAATGGCATAGGTTACATAAAAATCAAAATAAGCATTTTCATCGGTTGTATTAAGAGCATTGGTATCACTAACTGGCATAGCATTCGTCAAAGAAATTCCGTTGGTCTCTTCAATATATCCTAACATTAATTTTCCAGCTTGAATTTGACTTTCTGTAGTAGAATTTCTAGAGTAATAAAAAAAGGCAAAAGAAAATCCTACAATCGAAATAAGAAGTACAAGAAAGACGACAACAAACAAAACAACATTTTTACTAGAACTCTTCTCCATCTATACTCCTCCTTATAATAAAATAATAGCATAAGCGAATAGAAAATACAAGCATAAAATCAAAAAAAAGAGGTTTACCAACCCCATCTTACAATTTCAAAAGAAACATTCCGTTGACGACCAATAGAATAACTATTTGCCTCGCTCGAAACCAAAAAATCGATAATGTTTCCGCGAATGGCACCGCCACGATCTAACACAATACCATAGATTTCTTCCTGTGAAAAAGTAACATTGGAAATTTTTATGATACTACCACAAGGAATCCGTGAATCAGCTGCCAAAATTCGTACTGTACCATAATCCGTATCTTCAAAATAAATATTATTATTTCGAACGTCTTGTCGAGGAGGACAAGCAACTCTTCCTCCACATCCTTCGCAATCTGGTCCATAAGCGGTCATTTGTCCGGTAAAGTGAACTGGAGAAGATGGTCCATAAAGAGCAACTTCGTCCATATTGGCAACAGAGCGAACTTCTAATTCTGGTTTCAAATTATCATACTTCGTTTCAAAATGAATGGCCTGCAAAGTGGTTGCACCACTAATATTCGTTGCATAATAAACCCGTTTTCCACTTCCAGAAGATATAATAAGACCTAATACAAGGAAAAAAATAACCATCAAACCGCCCTGAGCCAGTTTCCAAGATAGCTTTTTCATAAAACCACCTCTACTATTTTTATCTTATCATAAATGATGCGAGAAGTCAAACAACGTCTCTGCATTATGCGTGGTAACAGTTGCTACTTCCTCGATGGAAACCTGTAAGATCGATGCAAGACGAGCCGCAATAATTGGAATATAACAACTTTCATTGGTTTTGCCGCGATAAGGAACAGGAGCAAGATAAGGACTATCCGTTTCTAATAAAAGAAAAGGCAAACCGACGCTTTCTACTACCTGGTACAACTTGCTGTTAGAAAAAGTAACAACTCCGCCGATTCCCAAATAATATCCGAGTTCAATAAAACGCTGTGCCATTTCAACACTTCCACTATAACAATGAATCACACCTTTTAAGGAATACTGACTCAAAATATCATAAGTTTCCTGAATAGCATCGCGAGTATGAATAACAACTGGCAAATGATATCGAGTCGCGAGTTCTAACTGTTTTTCAAACAAAGATCTTTGTTGTTCTTTATTATCTTTAACCCAGTGATAATCTAGTCCGATCTCTCCAATAGCAACAATAGGAAGATTCTTCTTGGAAAGAAGACTTTCTAACCATAAAAGATCTTCTTCTCCTATTTCCGCCACTACTTCTGGATGAAAACCAACGGCCAAATAAATACCTTCAAACTCTTTTGCAAGCTCTATTCCCTCAACGATACTCTCTTTATCACAACAAGAAACAACAAAACGAGAAACGCCCGCATCCTTCGCCCGACGAATAAATTCAGAAGGAGCTACTCCCTCTTTTTGACTTAAATGCAAATGAGTATCCACAAACATAAAAAAACCTCCATGATATCATTATATCATAGAGAGTTCTTGAAATGATCCTCAATTTCTGCTAACTTTTTCTCTTTATCAATTCTTGCAAATAATGGAGAAGGAGAAGAAACATGATAAGTTTTTCCTCTCACAAAAGTAGGAGTCAAATCTTCTTGATTTAATTGTTTTAAAATTTGAACAGACGTATCTGGCATAAAAGGCGACAACAATGTTCCGCAGACACGAATAGACTCTAACAAGTGATACAATACCGTAGCAAGACGATCTTTTTTATCTTCTTCTTTCGCTAAAGACCAAGGCATCGTCTCATCAATATATTTATTGCTTCGTCTTAATACATCAAAAATAGCATCGATTGCTTCTCCTACCTGAAGATCGTCCATCTTTTTAGTAACATTACCATCCAAAGAAGAAACCATCGAAAGAAGCTCTTCATCCATCTCTTCTATTACAGCAGTATCTTTTAAAACCCCGTCAAAATACTTTTGAACCATCGAAATCGTACGATTTACTAAATTTCCTAAAACATTGGCTAAATCACTATTAATGCGCTCAATTAATAACTCATAGGTCAAGTTACCGTCATTTTGAAAAGGAATCTCGTGAAGAACATAATAACGAACCGCATCAACTCCAAAGAAAGAAACCAAATCGTCCGCATAAATAACATTTCCTTTGGATTTACTCATTTTGTCATTATTCATTAATAACCATGGATGACCAAACACTTTTTTAGGAAGTGGAAGGTCTAAACTCATAAGAAATGCGGGCCAATAGATCGTATGAAAACGAACAATATCTTTTCCAACCAAATGCAAGTCAGCTGGCCAATATTTTTGAAATTCTTCACTAGAGCCATCCGGATCATACCCAATATTCGTAATATAATTTGTTAAGGCATCTAGCCAAACATAAATGACATGTTTGGAATCGAAAGGAACAGGAATTCCCCATTCAAAAGAAGTTCTAGAAACACATAAATCTTGTAGGCCTGGTTTTAAAAAGTTATTTAACATTTCATTCTTTCTTGCAGTCGGTTGGATAAAATCGGGATGCTCTTCCAAATACTGAATAATACGATCTTGATATTTAGATAAACGGAAAAAATAAGCCTCCTCACATTTAGCTTGCACTTCACGCCCGCAATCCGGACATTTTCCGTCTACTAATTGACTTTCTGTAAAGAATGATTCACAAGGCGTACAGTACAATCCTTCGTACTTTCCAAGATAAATATCCCCTTTATCATACATTTTTTGAAAGATTTTTTGAACGATTTGCTTATGTTGCTCATTTGTCGTGCGAACAAAACGATCGTAACTAGTATTCATAGTATCCCAAATAGTTTGAATTTGAGATGCGACTTGATCAACAAATTCTTGTGGCTTCACTCCAGCAGCTTCTGCCTTTAATTGAATTTTCTCTCCATGTTCATCCGTACCCGTTTGAAAATAAACATCATATCCCTTTGCTCTTTTAAAACGAGCAAGAGCATCTGCTAACACAATTTCATAAGTATTTCCAATATGTGGTTTTCCAGAAGTATAAGCAATTGCCGTAGATATATAATATTTTTCCATTATTTTCCTCCTTTTTATGATAAAGAAAAAGTTTTTCTATCCACTAAGGACGAGATATACTCGCGGTACCACCTTAGTTTATAGAAAAACTCTATACACCTTAAAACGATAACGCTGTTAGCGGAAAAATTCTACCTATCGAATCATCAGTTCCAAAGCCATTCGTCCAGTGCCCTCTTATCTATTTTCACCATTCATAGACTCTCTAAAAAGAAAAGCAAAAGACCCTCTTCATCAAAACTTTTTAATATGTAGTTGATTATAACACAAGAAAAATTACACTTCAATATTTTTTTCAAAAAAGTATAAAATAAATTTCAAAATAAATTTATCCAATTCGTTGATCGGCTCGTTTTCTGAGAAAAGAAAAACACTACCAATCAGTTCTCCACTTACTACTAACGGCATTAGACAATAATATTTTTCCTTTTCTTGTTCGCGAACAATAGATAAAGAAGACGCTTCCGTCGTAGTGAATACCTCTCTTTTCTCTAATAATTTCAAGTAACTAGGAACCAATGGTTTATTTTTATAACTACTTTCTACTTTATCGTTACACGAAATTACTGCGTTCAAATCAGTGATCAACAAGTTTTTTTTCGTTACACTATAAACTCCGTTCACTAAAGAATCGGCAAGATTCTGAAGTCCATTAAAGGAAGAAGCTTTTCGTAAAACAATCGTATCTTCTTCTAGCAAAAATTCTACTCCATCACCTTCTTTAATCGATAAACTTTTACGAAGTTCTTTTGGAATAACAATTCTTCCCAATTGATCAATTTTTCTAACAACACCTGTCGTTTTCATGTATAACCTCTCTTTCTTTATTAGTTTTGTTTGAAAAAGAAAACATTATACAAAAAAAGAAAGCAAAACCAAAATCTTCTTCATTTTAATCTGAAAAACAGGTTTTACTTTCTAATTCTTGAAATTTTTCGTAACTTTCTTTTCCTTTATTTGTAAGATTATTATCCCGAATTAAAAACTCTTCTTTGAGTCGTTCTATCAACTTTCCAAACAAGCGATAACGAATATAATCATGAATACGTGAGTTGACCATCTCCAACTCGTCTCCTTGAAAACAACTTTGATTCATCAAATCAAACGCCGCAATAGTCTCTTCTAGCAAATGTTCCATTTCTTCCCTTTGAAAGAAGGATTGCATTTCTTCCGTTGTCGTAAAGACAAAATCATAATACTCTCTCATTTGGTTTTCTTCAAACTCTAGTTGAGAAACTTCTAAAAGCAAAGCATCCTTTTTTTTCTGAATCACTTTTTGTAACGCTAAAAAAGTTTGACTTTTTAACGTAATTAATTTACGAGTAAGCTCTTTTATCTGCTCTTTTTCTTGATACATCAAAGAAATATTTTTAATAGCAATATCAAATTGGTGATTAAAAATATTGGCAAGCGTTTCATTAAGGACTTCAATATTACGTTCCACATCTAATTCTAAATTATGAATCAAAATTTCTCGATTTTTTTGTTGAAACATCTCTTGAATATCTTTATCCATTTTTAATATCACACCATTCCTAATTTTGCTCTATCATATCAAAAAATGAACAATTCGTCAACTTTTTTCAACGATACGTTGATTTCTGAAGCTAAATATCCTTGATTGGAAGTACTTTTAAAAGATCGATTAAATAATAAATATAATGTTTTTCTAGCTTAATAGTATCTAAGATAATAATCAGAGAATCCGAAGCCAACTTAAAGCGAAACATCGTACTAATATGAAAAGCATTTTCAAATAGCTTCTCCCCATCAATTCTCTCAGTCATTTCTGGACTAAATTTCAATTCTATCGAGTTTCTTAATTGTCGTACCGATACAATGTCTAACTTCTTCGCTAATTTCTCGAACCATTCTTCGTACATATAAATAATAATACTTTCATCCAAAGTTCCAAAGCGATCCTCTAATTCTGCTTTTACTTCTAATAATTTATCATAAGAGTCTATTTCATTAATCTTACGATGAATCTCAATTTTTAAGTCCACATCGGATACATATTGATCCGAAATATGGGTAGTAACATTAAGAAATGGTTTTTCATCACGAATTTCTTCTTCTACCGTTTTTTGTCCTTTTTTCCGAGCAATTTCATCATTTAACATTTTTAAATAAAGATCAATTCCAACACTATCGATGAATCCGGCCTGCTCACTTCCTAAAATATCTCCGGCGCCACGAATGGATAAATCCCGAGTAGCTATTGAAAAGCCACTACCTAGTTCCGTAAACTCTTTTATAACATTTAATCTCTTAACAGCCGTCTCTGTTAAAACACGCCCAGGATGATACATCAAATAAGCATAAGCAATTTTATTACTTCTTCCTACACGACCACGAATTTGGTATAGTTGGCTTAATCCGAAACGATCGGCATCCAAAATAATTAAAGTATTAACATTCGGAATATCAATTCCTGTTTCAATAATCGTTGTACAAACAAGAATATCTGCTTTGTGATCAATAAAATCAATCATTCTATTTTCCAAGTCTATCTTACTCATTTTTCCATGAGCAAAAATAATACGGGCATCTGGAATTAAAGCTTGAATTTTAGCGACCTCTTCTTCAATTGTCTCCACGCGATTATATAGAATAAATACTTGCCCTCCACGAGAAAGTTCTTTATAAATAGCATCCTTCATAATTTGCTTGCTTTCTTCGATGACATAAGTTTGAACAGGATACCGATTGACTGGCGGAGTCTCAATCAAAGACAAAGAACGAATTCCAATCATAGACATTTGTAACGTTCTAGGAATTGGAGTTGCTGTTAAGGTTAACACATCCACATTCGACTTATATTCTTTGATTTTTTCTTTATGCATTACTCCAAAACGTTGCTCCTCATCAATTACCAATAATCCTAAGTCCTTTGGTTTCACATCAGAACTTAACAAACGATGCGTTCCAAACACAACATCAATTGTTCCATCTTCTAACCCAGCTAATATCCTTTTTACCTCTTTGGGAGTCGTAAAGCGATTTAAAAGAGCAATACGAAAAGGATAAGAACGAAAACGCTCTAAAGCATTTTGATATTGCTGATTCGACAAAATGGTCGTAGGACAAAGATACAGTACTTGTTTGGA
>CALVKE010000061.1 GCA_944332535.1 uncultured Bacilli bacterium | reverse complement strand
AGTTATGCTTTTATTAATATGACCCTAACAGGAACAAGAAGGCAAGTGATCAATGCGGGAACTTTGGAAGTGGAATTGGAAGAGGAAAATGAAATTACGATAGAAAATGCTTTTCCAATTTATGATGAAGTAGGAATGATTCAAGATGCCTTTGTGTTTCATTTACGAAATAAAGATCAATTACGAGTTAATTATACTCTTCGATTAGAAGATATTACCCAAAGTGCAGAAAAACTATCGACGGCTGATGTAAAATATGGATTAAAAAAAGGAAATGATGTAACAATTGATCTTCTTTCGAATTTAGAAAACGGAGTAATCGAAGAAGGAAGTCTTGGAAAAGGAGAGACTGTAACTTATGAACTCCGATTATGGATACGAGATGGTGTGACAGAAAATGAAAAAGTGGCGGGAAAAAGTTTAAGTTATAAAATTGCTGTTGATGTCACAGGATTGGTAGAGTCTGATGCTCCTGTGATAGAAATGTTATCCGATCCAATTGCAGGAAGTTCTACTTATTTATTCGAAGGAAAAGTAACGGATGAAAGTGGAATTGAGAGTGTTCTTGTAAATGGAGAAGCAGTCGAAGTATTAGAAGATGGAACTTTCTCAAAAGAGGTAACGTTAAAAGATGGCAATAATGAAATAACAGTTTATGCGAAAGATATGTGGGAAAATGAAAAAGAAGAAAAGTATACTGTCATTTACGATGTGGAAGCTCCGAACTTAACAGTAAGTGCCCCTGTATCAAGCAGTAGTTCTTCTCCAACATTTACCACTTCTCCAAGCTATACGGTAAGTGGTACTGTCAGTGATTTATCAGGAATTAAGAGTGTAACGGTCAATGGGGAAGAAGCCACGTTAGACGGAACGAATTGGAGTTATAGTTTAGCGTTAGCTGCCAATACGACAACGACAGTGACAGTAATCGCAACAGATAATGTCGGAACGACAAGTACGGTAACGAGATATGTTCATTATGATAATAGTGCTCCAAGTTTAACGGTAAGTAGCCCTTCTTCTACTTCGTTGGTATATACCACCTCATCCAGTTATACCATTAGCGGAACGGCAAGTGACTTGTCCGGAGTCAAGAGCGTGACAGTGAACGGTCAAGCAGCATCTCTCTCAGGAAATAACTGGAGTTATAATTTAGGATTAGCTGCTAACAATACGACGACCGTAACAATTGTTGCAACGGACAATGTAGGAAGAACGACAACACAAACTAGATATTTGTTCTACGATAGTGCGAATCCAACATTAAGCGTTACTGCTCCAAGTGGAAATATTTCTGTAACTTCTTCTAGTTATACTGTCCGAGGAACAGCAAGCGATGCTTCCGGTATTGCAAGTGTTACTGTTAATGGAACAAGCGTTGGACTTTCTTCTGGAAGCTTCTCAAGAGCGATTACTTTATCAACTGGTAACAATACAATTACTGTTGTTGCCAAAGATAAAGCAGGAAGAACAACAACTATAACACGTACCATTACTTATTCGGCTTATAAAGTTATTTCTTCTACTTCTGGTAGTGGGCTTGGATTTACACCGAACTTTATTGTATTAGGACATACTGGAAAAGGTACGGGAGGACATAGTAGTTACGATGCAACAGGAGCGATGATTTCTACTAATACAAGCGGATCATTAGCTGGTTGGTCGAATGTAACTATTAACGCACAAGACGCAAGAACGGGTACTGCTAGTTTTGGAAATGGCTCTTACTCTTTACCTTCTTATAACTTATATATGTCTATTGCTACAACACAAGGATTTGTCGGATATGCAACCGCGTATAGTGCTTCTACCTTTGCTGCTAATAATAACGGTTTCACCCAGACGATTAGTGGACTTAGTTTTACACCAAACTTTGTTGCTATTATTAGTCCTAGCACAGGAACTGGTGGAAATAACGGAAAGTATAGTACGTTATGGGGATTTACCGCAACACCAGGAGCAACCACTTTAACAGGAACGGCTAACAGTAAGATTTCTTACGGAACGAATAGTGTCACTATTCGGCAAGATTATCAAGCTAATTGGCGTTTTGGAACGGTACGATATTTTGTAGCACGAATTTAATAAAAATGCGAGTGATTTATTTACTCGCGTTTTTTCTTTTAAAAAAATTTTTATACTAGAATCTTTTCTAGTATTTTTTTTGTTTGTTGGTAAATACTAGAAATGGTGATGATAATATGGAAAAAGTAAATTATGAAAAGATAGTGGAAAAACATAAACCGACTGAAACACGAGGACAAAATGCCTTTATTGCCTTTGTTACAGGGGGAATTATTGGCGTAATCGCACAGGTATTAACAGAACTTTATGCCTCTTGGTTTGAAATATCGACCAAAGATGCTTCTACCTTTATGTTGGTTACTCTTATTTTTCTCGCTTGTTTATTTACTGCCATGGGATTTTTTGACAAATGGGTTACCTTTTGTAAATGTGGGTTAATTATTCCAATCACTGGTTTTGCCCATTCCATGCAAAGTGCTGGTTTGGAATATAAAAAAGAAGGACCTATCTTTGGAATTGGAAGCAATGTTTTTAAACTAGCAGGTAGTGTTATTTTATACGGAGTTGTATCGGCGTGGTTTTTCGGACTGTTACGCTTGATCATTATGGGAGGGTAGAATATGACGTTTCAATATAAAAATGTATATTTAGAAAATACTTCTACAATTGCCGGCCCTTATGAAAAGAAAGGACCTCTTGCGAAATATTTTGATATTGTCTTTGATGATTTGTACTATGGGGAAAAATCGTGGGAGAAGGCGGAAGCTAAAATTTTAGAAGATGCCTTACAACTTCTTTTGCAAAAGTCCCGTACAAAGAAAGAGGATGTGGATCTTGTTATTTCTGGAGATTTAATGAATCAGATTACTCCTTCTTGTTACTCGAATTTAAAATATCACTTGCCGTTTTTAGGAATTTATAGTGCTTGTGCGACTTGTGTGGAAGGTCTTATTATTGCTAGTAATTTTATTGATGGGAAGAAAATTAGAAGAGCGATTGTTTCTACTTCTTCTCATAATATGAGCAGTGAAAAGCAATTTCGAAATCCGACGGAATACGGAGCGCCAAAGCCAAAAACTGCGACTTTTACTGCGACGGGTGGAGCGGCTTTTCTTCTTAGTAATCAGAAGTCTTCGGTTCGTATAGAAAGCGCTACGTTAGGAAGAATCAATGATTTAGAACAGACTGATCCTTTGCACATGGGAAGTGTCATGGCTCCCGCTGCTGCAGATACTATCTATCAACATCTTACGGATTTGGGTCGAGATCCTAGTTATTATGATTTGATTTTAACAGGAGATTTAGGTCTTTACGGAAAAGAGATTTTAATGGATTATATGAAGGAAGAATATCATATCAATATTGGCGAACACTATAACGATTGTGGAATTATGTTATATGATTTAGAAAATCAAAAAGAGTGTTTGGCTGGTGGAAGTGGTCCAGTTTGTAGTGCATTGGTAAACGCTGGAATGATTTATGATTATTTGAAAACTGGCAAATTTAAACGCGTTTTATGGGTAGCAACCGGAGCCTTGTTTTCTCCGACCATGGTTTATCAGCACGAAAATATTTTAAGTATTGCTCATGCAATTAGTTTGGAGGTCGTAGAATGATTTATATTTATTCGTTTTTGTTTGCTGGTTTTGTTTGTATGTTAGGTCAGATTATTTTGGACAATACCAAATTATCGGCAGGGCATATTACTAGTATCTTTGTGGTAACAGGAGCCTTCTTAGATACGTTTAGTATTTATGATCAAATTATAGCTCACGTTGGAGCGGGAGCTTTGGTTCCCATTACTAGTTTTGGGCATTCTTTGATTCATGGAGCACTGGAAAAAGCTAGTGATATGGGATTTATTGGATTACTGATGGGAATGTTTGATTTAACTGCGACTGGAATTACTGCTGCAATTGTGTTTAGTTTTATTTTCACGTTGTTGTTTCGTCCTAAAAATTAAAAAGAATAGAGCACTCTATTCTTTTTTTGCGACGGAAAGTTCGATAATTTTTTCCATGTCATCATCACTTGCCATACTGTTTTTATGTAGTTGATGGCATTTTTCACATTGGTAGATAATTTTGTAAGTATCTCGAAATTTTTCTATTCCAATTGGCTTTAATAATCCTTGGCAAGGGTTTTTTCGGTCGCCAGGATTGATATCTACATGTTTTGAGTAAAGGCAGAAAGGACAGTGGTCCCTGGCACTTACTTTTAGTTTTTCGACCTTTGCTTTACAATTTTCACAAATAAAATCTTCATCTCGCATGGTAAATCTTTTCATCTTTTTTCACCACCCTCATTATAACGGAAAAGTCGTAATTTATCAAACAAAATCATTTTCAATAAGCAAAAATCATGTTATAATTAGATGTATCTTCCAAACTGGAAAACCTTACTTAGAGGGAGTCGTGCAATATGGATTATGAAGTTTCTTTAGAACAATTTTCAGGACCGTTAGACTTACTTTTGCATTTGGTAAAAGAATCGAAAGTAGATATTTTGGATATTTCGGTAGAAGTCGTTGCCAATCAATATTTGGACTATATTCATAAGTTAGAACAATTAAACTTAAATATTGCCAGTGAATATTTGGTGATGGCCAGTGAATTGCTGGAGATGAAGAGTAGACTTTTGCTTCCTCGTAATCAAGAAAATGTGGAGGAGGAAGAGGATCCGAAGGAGGAATTGGTTCGGCGACTTTTAGAATATGAACAGTATAAAAATATGACGGAAAGTTTTAAGCAATTAGAGTCGATTCGCCAAGAGATTTATACGAAGACTCCAACGAATCTAAAAGAATTTATCGATGATGATACGAAGGTTGCAATCGATGTTACTTTGGATGACTTGATGAGTGCGTTTGAGAAATTTTTAGAGCGAAAAGAGGCTTCTAAGCCACTTTCTACTAAGGTGACGAAAAGAGAAATTAGTGTGGAGGAGCGAAGAGAAGATATTCGAAAAATATTAAATGTAAAACGTCGTGTAGATTTTGTCGAGCTGTTTGATGTTTTTACGAAGGAATATATTGTAGTAACATTTTTGGCTATTTTGGAAATGGCGAGAAAGCAAGAAATTCGCATTGAACAAGAGCGAGCCTTTGATCGAATTGTTTGTGAGGTGATTTAGGTGAATTTAGAAGCAGTCATTGAAGGGCTTTTATTTGTTGTCGGAGAAGATGGATTGACTTTGGATCAGTTGGTAAAAGCAACGGGAGAGAGTTTAGAGACCGTAAAGGATGCTCTTACGCATTTAAGGGAAGAATATGAGTCTCCGAATCGTGGTATTCGAATTCATTTTTTAGGAAATACTTTTAAGTTGACAACGAAGGCAGAGCATCGACAATATTATCAAAATTTAGTAGAAGTTCCTGGTACGAATCACTTATCGCAAGCCTCTCTTGAAACATTAGCAATCATTGCTTATAAGCAACCAATTACCCGAGTAGAAATCGATGAGATTCGGGGTGTTTCTACTACTCAAATTCTTCGGAAGTTGGTCGCCAAGAATTTTATTAAGGAAGTAGGAAGAAGCGATGCTCCTGGACGTCCCATTCTTTATAAGACGACGAGTGAATTTTTAGATTATTTTGGACTTGCCACGGTTGAGGATTTACCAAAGGTAGAATTTACAAAACCTTCCGTAGAAGACGATGTTGATTTGTATCATTCCAGATATAAAGAGCCAGTATTAGAAGAAGAGATTCTCTAGTCTTTCTTTTTTTGTTATTTCGTATTATAAAAAAATATTCCCTGTTCTGTTTTTTTCTTAAAAAACACTCTTAGAATCTGCTTTCTTTTGTCTTTCTCTTGAATTTTCTTTTGGTCCGTGATATACTTTAGGGGAACGGAAAGATTCACGAGAAAGGTAGAAAATTTTATGATTCAAGATAAGATTCATCATACACCACAAGAGATACTCGATAAAGAATTTAAAATTGATACCAGGGGATATCGGTTGAAAGAGGTCGATCAATACTTAGACGAAGTGATTAGTGATTACGAAACTTTTTTGGATGCGATTAAGAAATTAGAAGCAGAAAAAGAAGAATTGTTAAATGAAATTATGCATTTAAAACAAGAGCTTCGTAACGTAAAAATGAGTATTGATATTGCCAAGGAAAATCCATCAGAAGTAACGAATATGGATGTTTTAAGAAGGATTTCTAATTTAGAGAAAATCGTCTACGGAAAAGGCGATAAGGAAGAAAGAGAAGAATAGTACTTTGACAAACGCTGCATCTTTGGATGTAGAGGAAAGTCCATGCTCACAAAAGCTGGGATGCTTTTAGTGTTCGTGCTAGAGGAAAAAATAACTCTAGGTAGAGAATTCTCTAACGGCGATGAAATTTCCTACGGTTTTTACTATGGAAAAAGTAGTTGTAAAGTGCCACAGAAACGCGTGTCTTTTCGAAAGAAGAGAGTGAAACGTTGGTAAACCCCACGAGTGAGAAACCCAAATTATGGTCGGGGAGCTTCGAATACGGGAAAAAAGAACTGGATTCGGGGATTGAAGAAATTCAATAGATAGATGTTTGTCGCCTAGTATTAGGTTACAGAACATGGCTTATAAAGTATTATTTATTAGAGGTGTTTCATTTGAAAGAGATTGGCATAAATTTAAAAGAAAAAAGATTGGAAAACGGAGTAAGTATTCAAGAAGCAGCCGAAGACTTGAATTTGGAAGAGTCTGTTTTGGAGAATATGGAAGAGGGAAACATTCGAGCTTTTAAAGATATGTTTGTGTTAAAAGAATTGATTAAAGATTATTCGAAATATCTTGGTTTAGATGTCAATGATGTGGTAGAAGATTTTAATGATTTTTTATTTTAACATACTTCTAAAATTTCTTTGGAAGAAATCAAAGAGGTAAAAGCGAGAATGGATGATACTACTGAAAGAAAAGTTGTTTCTCCTTATACGCAGATTCCAAAGCCCAAAAAAAATTATCGCTTTTTGATCAAACCAATTGTCATTTTCCTTGCTGTTCTAGTTGGGATTGGCATTTTGTTTGTTTTTCTTCATCGTGAAGAAAAAAGGAGTGTAGAATTAAAAAGCTATACCGGGGAGGAGTATTATGAATTTACCAAATAAATTAACGATTGTTCGAATTATTTTAGCTTTTATTATTATTGTGTTATTATTATTTCCTTTTTATGCGATTGGAATTGAGTTCCCAGAATTTTCGGTATCGGGAATTAAAATCAGCTTAAAGTTTTTAATTGCTGGAGTATTATTTGTCGTTGCAAGCTTTACGGACTTTTTGGATGGGCATATTGCTCGAAAATATAATTTGATTACGGATACGGGAAAAATGTTGGATGCTATTGCAGATAAGTTATTAGTAAATTCTGTACTAATTATTTTTGCATCTCTTGGTTACATTAATGCGATTATCCCAGTTGTTATCGTAACGCGGGACACGGTCGTAAATGCAATTAAGATGGAAGCAGCAGCCAAAGGAAAAGTGGTGGCAGCAATTAAATCTGGAAAAATTAAGACGGCTTCTTTGATGATTGGTATGGTATTGATGTTTTTCTACAACTTACCATTTGAGTTAATTAATATTCGTGTAGATCTGTTCTTTTTATACTTTGCAACTATCATGTCACTTATTTCTATGGTAGAATATTTTACATTGAATAAAAAGATTATTTTTCCGAAGAAAGAAGCTTCTTTATAGAAGTTGGGAAACTACTCCATTTGTGAGTAGTTTTTGTTAGAGAGGAGAAAAGAAAATGAGAGTAGTGACAGATTTTGAAGATTATCAAATTCTTTCTGCATCTTGTGGAGAAAAATTGGAAAGATGGGGTTCCATTTATCTACTTCGTCCTGATCCTCAGATTATTTGGAATTTGGGAGAGTTAAAAAAGAGATATTCTTCTTTGATTCATGCTATTTATTATCGAAGTAATAAAGGTGGAGGACACTGGGAAGAGTTAAAGAAGATGCCAGAGAGGTGGACTGTCCATTATAAAGATATGACCTTTCATATTAAAAAGATGGGATTTAAACATACGGGATTGTTTCCGGAGCAAGCCGTCAATTGGAATATTATGAGAGAGAGGATCGAACAGGCGAACCGACCAATTAAAGTGTTAAATTTGTTTGCTTATACAGGTGGTGCGACTGTTGCTTGTCTAAAAGCAGGAGCCAGTGTTGTTCATGTGGATTCTAGTCGGGGAATGGTTGATTGGGCAAAAGAAAATGTGGCGTCTAGTGGCCTTTCCTCTGCTCCGGTTCGGTTTTTAGTAGATGATTGTATTAAATTTGTAAAAAGAGAAATCCGTCGAGGGAATCGATATGATGCGATTGTGATGGATCCGCCAAGTTATGGTAGGGGAGCAAACGGAGAAGTTTGGGACATTGAAAAAGATTTGGATGAGTTGTTGGTTCTTTGCTCCGAGTTATTATCCGATCATCCGTTGTTCTTCTTAATTAATTCTTATACTTCTGGTTTTTCGCAAGAAGTATTAAAAAATCTGTTGTCGCTCCATATTTTAAATCGTTACCCAGGAGAAGTGGACACTTACGAAATTGGACTTCCTATTCAGGAGAAGAATTTAGTGCTTCCTTGCGGTATTTCTGCACGGGTGGATTTTTATGAAAAATAAATTACAGGTACTTTACGAAGATAATCATATTATTGTCGTAGTGAAACCAGCTAATGTACTAAGTCAGAGTGATGCGACAGGGGATTTGGATATGCTTACGATGGTAAAAGAGTATGTGAAGGAAAAATATCAAAAGCCTGGAAATGTTTATATTGGGTTAGTGCATCGTTTGGATCGCCCCACTAGTGGGATTATGGTTTTTGCTCGTACGTCTAAGGCTGCGATGCGTTTGTCCGAGCAAATTCGCTTGCATCAATTTGAAAAAGAGTATTTAGCAGTGGTGCATGGAATTTTACCAGAGAAGAAGGGAACCTTTTGTAATTATTTAGAAAAACGAGAAACTAGTACGATTGTTACGGACTTTAAACACGGTAAATATGCGGAACTGTCTTATGAAGTGTTGCAAGAGAATAGGAGTAAGGCGATTTCAAAAGTTCACGTTTGCTTAAAAACAGGAAGACATCATCAAATTCGTGTGCAATTTGCTAGCCGCGGGTATCCTCTTTTAGGAGATCAGCGCTATGGAAAAGATGAATTCTCTGAATTATGTTTGGTTGCTTTTCGTCTTTCTTTTTTGCATCCGACCACAAAAGAAAATTTGACTTTTGAAATTTCTCCCGATCAATTTGCATCCGGTTTTTCTCTTTTTGAAAAGAAAGAACAGTAAAATTTAAGAGGAATTAGAAACAGTTAAAAAATAACTGTTTCTTTTTTGGCTCATAAAAAACTCCAAATGCTCATTTTTTGCATTTGGAGTGATTGGTATTTTACTTTAATACTTTGTTATTTTCTTTCTCGTTAAGAGCGTTTTCTAATTCTTTTAAATCGGAAAGATCTATTATTTCTGTTTCTCTTAATAGGTTATAATCTTCCACTGTAGAAAGAGCTAAATCAACATCTCCAACGGTAGCATCTATAACATTTTGCGAATCGCTACCTGCTCCTGTTTGTTGATACGCGACTAGTTCTCCGTTGTAATAAATCGCTGTACTGGATAAAGTATCCCCTTTCTTGATTTCTTTTTGGTCGCTATCAAGAAATGTAACATTTAGATTCAAATCTCTTTTGGCGGTCATTGAAGAATGCACCACAACAATTGGAGAGATACCGTTTGTATCACTTAATTTTCTTGCTTGTATTTGAAAATCAAATCCGTTGATTCGATAAGCAGTATCATATAAAGAGAAACAATCTGGCCATACTATTCTCATATATTTTATGAAAAAACCAGTAGCTTTATTATTTTGATTATAATTTTCTTCTTCTGTCACTTGATACAAACTGATAGGATCTAACTCAGAGAATACGATATTTTCATTTTCAAAACCATGCGTATTTACTATATACGAGTATAATTCTGAAGTGTCATCCGTCTCGGATACAATTTCATATCCTATTTCCTGGAAGTCATTTTCTTTTTTAGTACATCCTGTCGCTATGATGGCAATACCTGCTGCTAAAGTTACTAATTTCACTTTTTTCTTTAATTCTTGTAGTTTTTCTTGATTCAATCTGAAATTTAACATTTTATTTTTCCCCCCTCTTTTTTAATTCGGGTGTAATTATATCATTTTTTCTTCTATTTGTCAACTTTACACGATTTTAGGTGTTTCTTCTATTCTCTTGCAGAAGCGAATAGGAGAGGGTTATTTTAATTTAAATTCTTTTTGACAGTATCCCATTCCATTTTTCAAATTATATTTTTCCTGTTTTTGTTAAAAAGTACAAAAATTGATTGCTTTTTTCGAATTTTTTTGCTATTCTTATATTAAGAATAGAAAAGGGAGATGGAAAATATGAATATAGCAGAGATTGCTTTTAGTATCGATTGGTTCTTAACGATTCCAGGAATGTTGATTACTGGAGGAGTTTTATTATTAATTATTGCGTTGATTATGATGATTGTATCTTCTAGCAAGAAGAGTAAGAAAAAGGAAGAGGCTGCTCTAAGCGTTGATCAAAATGCTTCTGCTACTTCTACCGTTTCTGATTCTACTGCTGGTATGACCACTATGGCACCAGCTACGGAAAGTGTAGCAATGGATGCTCCTTTAGGACCTATTACGGATGATGTAGTAGGAGAGGCTCCTTATGCTATTCCAGAT
>CALVKE010000060.1 GCA_944332535.1 uncultured Bacilli bacterium | reverse complement strand
GGGAAAATGGTATAATTATGATACGCAAAACTGGGCGAATGCGGTAACGGTAACCGAGTCAAGTCGTTCTAACTATATGAGTGCACCAGCCGGAACCCCTATTTCAATGGATGATATTAATACGATGAAGGTATGGAGTTCAAGATATGAATATCAATATACGAATTTGGGGGATCAATATGCAGGCGGAACCCAAGAACAACCCGGAGAAATTAAAGTTAATTTTATAGCCTCTTCTCAAACAGCCCCATCGGATTCCTCTACTTATAAAATACCGGAAGGCTTCAAGTTTGGAGAAGAAGAGCTATCTGGTCTTTGGATGGGAAAATTTGAAACAACGGGAAGCATGAGTGCAGCATGTACCGACGAGAATTGTACGACAGCAGACATTAGTATTAAACCGAATCTTTCCTCTTTAAGGAATCAAACAGTATCTAGCTTCTTTTATGCTTCACGCGCTATGCAAAATAGTACTAACGCAAACAAGTACGGATTCGATGTAATAGGAAATGGAACTATGGACATACATATTGCGAAAAAAACGGAATGGGGTATTGCCGCTTATCTTTCGCAAAGTAAATATGGAAAATATGGAAATCCTTCTTATACTGGAGAAGAAAAGCAAGTAGCAATCAATAACTGTACTGATTTTATTACCGGAATTGGAGAAGATAGTGTATCAGCAGATCGAACTAATACGACTTGTACAACAAACACTTATGAAACCGAAAAAGGACGTGCTGCGAGTTCTACTGGAACCATTTACGGAATTTATGACATGAGTGGTGGCGGATGGGATTATGTGATGGGAAATTACAATCATTTTTCTGGTCAAAATGATATTTATCATTCTGGTTTTTCTGGTCCAACAGGAGAAGGTCCTACTATCTCGGGAGTAGCGTGGCCTGACTCCAAATATTATGATCTATATGATTCGGATATTGTAGAGACTGCCTATAAAGATGGGGATGCGACTTATGAAACTTGGAGTTGGTATAGCGATTACACGGACTTTATAAATTCTCGTTTTCCGTGGTTTGCTTTAGGTGGAGGACTACAACATACTTTTGAAGCAGGTGTTTTTGCTAATTCTATTAATAGTGGTGGATATGCTAATCCTTATTACGCTACAAGATATGTAGTGAAACCATAAAAATAGGGTTTAAGAAAAAACACTATTTTTCAGGGATAGAGGATTGTAGGAATCTGAAAAAAAGTTTTGTTTCTTACGCCCTTTTCTGATATAATGTTAATGTAGGATTTTTTCCTACTGAAAGGAATGAAACTATGACGATTGATAGTATTATTGCGATAGTGAAAAAAATAATTGATATCTCTCTCGTGTGGATATTGTTCTATCAAATCTTAAAAAATATTCGAAATAATGTAAAATTAAGCCTTCTATTTAAAGGCGTTGCTATTATATTGATATTAAAACTAGCCAGTGATTTCTTTGGACTCACGACGATTGGTCTTTTACTTGAGTATGTTATCATGTGGGGACCACTTGCCTTGATTATTATCTTTCAACCAGAAATTAGAAATGTCCTCGAACAACTAGGAAGAACTCAGTTATTAGGAAGACATAAAGTATTGACGGTCGATGAGCGAGAGCATTTGGTGTATGAAATCGTGCAAGCTGTAGATTATATGAGAAAAGCGAGAATTGGAGCATTAATTGTAATCGAAAGAGATTACTCTTTATCAAACTATATTGAAAAAGCAAAAAAAATATATGCCGATTTATCTAGTGACTTATTAATTTCTCTCTTCTTCCCAAATAACCCTCTTCATGATGGAGGTGTCATTATTCAAGGAGACAGAATTACTTGTGCCGGAGCTGTATTCCCAACAAGTAACAATATCAAAGCTAACAAACGTTTTGGAACGAGACATCGTGCTGCTCTTGGAATTGTAGAAGAGACCGATGCCATCAGTATCGTCGTATCTGAAGAAACAGGACGTTTATCTGTTGGAGTAAAAGGAGAACTCTTCTATAATATCTCTTTAGATGATGTTCGAATGATGCTAATCGATGAATTACGTCCAAAACAAGAAGATGATTATTTCGACGAATTAGAAAAGGAGGAAGATAGCTATGAAAAAGATAGGTAGATTACTCTACTATATCCTAAACTTCATTGATAAGATCATCATTACTCCGATCACTAAGTTAATGTTAAAAATAGTAGGTTTCGTCAAAGACAATGGAAAAGGAATCGAGCGATTCCTAAATAAAAAACAAACACTAATTGTTCTATCTTTAGTGTTTGCATTCATTGCTTTTTTCTTAGTAGAGCATAATTCCAATATGATTATTAACAATTCTGCGGAAATCCTTTACAATCAACCTGTCACAGCAGAATACAACGAGGAAGCTTACGTAATTGAAGGCCTTCCCGAATCTGTAGATGTAACAATGATTGGAGAAAGAGCAAAATTATATTTAGCAAAACAATTTGCTTCTAACTTAAGAGTTTCGGTAGACTTACGAGACTTAACGGTAGGAAAGCATAAAGTAGCCTTAAAAATTAACCAAGGAGTATCTAGTATCGATTATAAAATCGATCCTTCCACTGCGACAATCGTCGTATATGAGAAAGTATCCGAAACGAGAGAGTTGGACTACGACGTATTACATAGAGATAGTCTAGATTCTAAACTTGTTATCAATAGTATTGATTTAAGTAGAAATGATTGTATTATCAAAGGGGCAGAATACAAATTAGCAACCGTTGCAACCGTAAAAGCTTTAGTAGATATTAATAATATTAATAATCCAAAAGCTGGAACAATCACTTTAAAAGATGTACCACTCATTGCGTATGATGCGAACGGAAATATTGTAGACGTGGAAATCGTTCCTGGAAAAGTAGATGCCAATATTGAAATTGCCTCTCCAAGCAAAACCGTTCCTCTTCAAGTAATGCCAGAGGGAGACCTTGCTTTTGGAAAGAGTATTCAATCCATCGAATCTAGTGTATCTACGATTACAGTTTATGGAGATCAAGATGTATTAGATTCCTTAGAATATGTACCAGTTAAAGTAGATGTTTCCGGATTAGCAGAAAACAAAGAATACAATTTAAATATTGAAAAACCATCTGGAATTCGAGATATGAGCGCGAAGACCGTAACGGTAAAAATCACCATCGCAGATGAAATTACCAAAGAGTTTACTGGAATCCGAGTCAAAACGTTGAACTTAGATTCTAAATACAGTGCGCAAGCGGCAAGCGAAAACGACGGCCAAGTGACCGTCATTGTAAAGGGTAGCGCTGATGTCGTCAACAGTATTAACAAAGATAATATCTTAGTTAGTGTCGACTTAAGTGGCTATGGCCCTGGTGAATACGAAGTAGATGTTCAAGTAACTGGAGAAGACGTCCGAGCAACCTACGAATCGAAAACCCAGAAAGTTCGTATTAGAATAAAAGAAGCGAGTTAATTAACTCGTTTTTTTTAATCATCAAAATCTTCAAACAATAAACCAACATTGATAATACCAGCGATTCCAACTAATACATAAATGATACGTGTAATGACATTTTCATCTCCGAATAAAGCGGAAACAAGATTGAAATCAAATAATCCAATAAGTCCCCAGTTGATTGCACCAATAATTGTCAATACAAGGGCTACTTTTTGTAATGTTGCCATATTTCATCCTCCTTCTTATATGTTCAGTATTAGGATAATCATTTTTTTCCATATTATTCACGAATATTCAAATTTTATATCCATATAATTTTAATGTAAGTAATTAAGAGGTGAAAAAATGAAAAAGAAATTACTGACATTAATGCTACTTGTCGTCTTTCTTGCAACCGGATGCTTTAAGTATGATGCCAAAGATGCTATGAATGATTTAGAAAAAAAATATAAAAATTTAAAAGCTTATCACCTACAAGGAGAATTAGAAATCATTAATAACGAAGATGTTTTTCACTATGATGTAAATGTATTCTTCCAAAAGGATGATAAATATCGAGTAAGTTTAAAGAACAAAAGCAATAACCATGAACAAATTATTTTAAAAAATACGGACGGAGTATATGTTTTAACACCATCTTTAAATAAAAGCTTTAAATTTCAAAGTGATTGGCCATACAATAATTCTCAAGTTTACTTAATTAAATCCATCTTAGATGATATCAAAAATGATAAAGAAAAGGATATCGTAGAAAAAGAAGATGGCTATATTATTACGACAAAAGTAAACTATCCAAATAATCGTAAATTAGTACGACAAATGGTAACTACTGACAAAGATATGAATTTGAAAGAAGTAAAAGTAGTAGATGAAAGTGATATTACCCAGATGAAAATGACCTTCACAAGCATCGATTTATCTCCAAACATTGAAAGTAATACCTTCGATCTAAACAGTATGATTAAAGAACAGACACCAACTCCATCGCCTTCTCCATCCCCATCATCATCTCCTACACCAACGCCATCCCCAACGCCAGGAACGTCCGAAGAAAATAACACGCAAAGTGGGCAAAACACCCAACAGACAGCATCGTTAGAAGATTTTATTTATCCACTTTATATTCCATCTGGAACAACTTTGAGTAATCAAGAAAGAATTAAAAAAGATGATGGAGAGCGCGTAATCATGACTTTTGATGGAGAAAAACCATTTCTATTAGTAGAAGAAACATCTAGTGTTGCCGATGAATTTGAAATTATTCCAACATTTGGAGAACCTTGTATTTTAACGGATACGATTGCATCTTTAACCGATACTTCCATTACTTGGTCTTCTAGTGGAATTGACTATTATTTAGTAAGTGATGTTATGAGTCAAGATGAATTATTAGATATTGCTCGTAGTGTCAGCGCAATCCCAACAATGAAATAAGAGAGAAATCCTCTCTTTTTTAGTTTTCCCAATTTTAAAATATTCTTTCTTTTTTTAAGAATATTGCAACGTGATACGAATGATCAACACAAAACGAAAATTCTATTTACTTTTTTAGGGATGACGTGCTATAATGAACGTAGGTGGGTGAACTTCATGAAAAAAAATACGAATAAAAAAGACCTATTTGGAAAAGCTAATTATAATGAGCAAGTAAAATCGCTTGTAAAGATTTCCATAGTAGTCATTATAGTACTAGCAGCAGTGTACTTTTTAACAGCTCTTGCTACTGGAGAGATTAAGTTAGGAAATTCTTCCAACAAAGAAGAAGAAGTAACAATTCAATACGAAGAAATTCTAGCTGGGCAAGTTCTAAATCGTAAAGATAAAGAATATTATGTATTGTTATTTGAGTTTTCTAATGAAAACGCAGGACGTTATATTACATTAAAAGATAACTATGCTCAAACAACGGATGCTCTTCCTCTTTATTTAGTGGATCTAGAAAAAGGATTCAATCAAAAAATAGTAGCAGAAGAGGATGAAAAGTATTCGGAAAAACCAAGTAACATTCAAGATTTAAAAGTAAATGGAACAACTTTATTAAAAGTAAAGAATGGCAAAGTAACTGACCGTATTGAAACGGATGATTTGGTAAAAGAATTTTTATCTAAAATTGCCAATACCAAAACAGAAGACGAATAGGAAACATCCTATTGGTCTATATGCCTCAATAGCTCAGTTGGTTAGAGCACTTGACTGTTAATCAAGGGGTCCTAGGTTCAAGTCCTAGTTGGGGCGCCATAAGAAATAAAAGCCAATCAGAAGATATGGCTTTTTTTGTTTCGATAGAAAAGCAAAAAATTCTATTCTAATTTCTGGTGGTTTGTGATAAAATTAAATAGAAAGTAAATGAGGTGCAAAATGGAAGAAAAAGAAAAGAAAAACAGAGCAACCAAAAAGAAAAAGAAAGAAAACCTAGAAGAGCAACAAGAACTACAGGAGAATCTAGAAAAAATAAAAGAAGTAGAGAAGGAAGAAGAAAAAGAAATAGTCGTGGAAAAGCCTAGTGGATTTAATATACTAGAAGTAGTCATCATTATGTTTATTACACTTTGTTTTGGTGGACTTTTAGGAAGTGCATTAACCTACGCAGTAGAAAATAAAGAAGAAGTGATTACCAGTGTACCAAGTGAATTAAAAGAGTTTATTAGTACGTATGAAAATATTAAAGAAGAATATTATGAACAAATCGATGAAGAAGACTTGTTAGATGCCGGAATTGAAGGAATGGTAGAATATTTAGGAGATAAATATTCGATTTACATGGATCGAGAAGAAACGGAAGAATTCAATGAACAAGTCGAGGGAGAATACGTTGGAATCGGTAGTGAAATTCAACGCTTAGAAAATGGCGATACTATTATTTCGAATCCTTTTGAAAACGGACCAGCAGTAAAAGCAGGACTAAAAGTAGGAGATATTATTCTAAAGGTAGATGGAGAAGATGTTACTACTTGGGATTTAGATGATATTTCCAAAAAAGTCAAAGGAAAAGCAGGAAGTAAAGTAGTGTTAACGATTCGTCGCGGAGAAGAGGAAATGGACGTAGAAGTAACGAGAGAAAAAGTAGAAATTTCTTCTGTAACGAGTCAAATCTATGAAGAAAATAATAAAAAAATCGGATATATCAAATTAGATATTTTCGCTGCCAATACAACGGCACAATTTGAAAAAGCATTGCTTCAATTAGAGTCTCAAGGAATTGAAGCACTAGCAATCGATGTTCGTGATAATTCTGGTGGATATCTTTCTACGGTAAAAGAAATTGCCTCTCTTTTCTTAAAGAAAGGAAAGAATATTTACCAATTGGATACCAAAGGAATTGTAGAAGTGGTAAAAGATAGTACCAACGCTAGTAGAGAATATCCAGTTGCTGTCATCATCAATCGTGCTAGCGCATCTGCTTCTGAAATTTTAGCAGCATCTATCAAAGAATCTTATGATAATGGTTTAATCGTTGGAACGCCATCTTACGGAAAAGGAACCGTACAAAAAGCTTATCAATTAGATAGTGGTGCAACCATTAAATACACGATTCAAAAATGGTTAACACCAAATGGAAATTGGATCAACGAAAAGGGAGTAGAACCAACGAATAAAGTAGAGCTAGCAGATAGCTATTATGAAAATCCAATAGAAGAAAACGATAACCAATTAAAAGAAACATTAAGATTGTTAGCAGAGACAAATTAATGTTTCTTTTTTAGAAATTGTTGACAAAAGCAAGAAAAAGGACAATAATGAAAATAGGAGGATTGCGATGCAAGAGGAAAAACCAATTGAATTACAGTTAATTGAAATTTATAAAGCTACTTTTAATCATTATGCCAAAGAAAAAGTGATTGCCTCAGAAGATTATCAGGCATCTTGGGAAAAATCTCCGTCTTCTGCGATTCGCTCTATTTGTAAGCAAGGGAAAATCGATGGCATCGGTTATCTCATGAAAAAACAGACCCAACAATTACTAAAGAGTATCGAAAAGGTGCAACCAGTTGAAAAAACACCAGTAATTATTCCGGAAAAAGTTTTTCGCCCCTTTGGCGAAGAGAAACAGCAACCTATTTATTCTTACGTTTCTCCAGAGAAGTTTGGGCCGCCGCCAGAGTTAAAACCTTTTGGAGACGAGGAAATAGAACAACTAGAACCCTTAACTGATTTTGCCTCTTCCAAGAAGTTTGAACCTACCCCAGAATTAAAACCTTTTGGTTATGAAGAAGATTTTGATAGCTTATTACAAGAAGAGCCAAAGAGTCGCTGAGAGGAGACTTTTTCTTTTTGAAAAAAATTAGCACTTTAACTTGACAAGTGCTAAAAACGGAGTATAATGATAGGAGAAGGAGGGATAGTATGTATCAAAATCAAGAAGAACAAGAAGATGTTCTAAAAAAATATGGTCGTGATATTACTGAAGATGCGAAAAATGGAAAGATCGATCCAGTGATTGGTCGTGATGAAGAAATTCGAAGCATTACTCGAGTATTATCTAGAAAAACAAAAAACAATCCCGTATTAATAGGAGAACCCGGTGTAGGAAAAACCGCAATTGTGGAAGGTCTAGCTCTTCGTATTCGAAAAGGAGATGTACCAGCTAGTTTAAAAAACAAAAAGATTTGGGAATTGGATATTGCATCCCTTATTGCTGGTGCGAAATACCGCGGAGAATTTGAAGAACGGTTAAAAAATGTATTAAATGAAATTAAAAAGAGCGAAGGAGAAATCATTCTATTTATCGATGAAATTCACATGATCGTCGGTACTGGAGCCGAAGGGGCGATGGATACTTCCAATATCTTGAAACCAATGTTAGCAAGAGGAGAAATTCATGTAATTGGAGCGACTACTTTAAACGAATATCGTAAATACATCGAAAAAGATGGAGCATTAGAAAGACGTTTTCAAAAAATTAAAGTGGAACAACCAACCGTAGAAGATACCATCACCATTCTTCGTGGTCTAAAAGAACGTTTCGAGATCCATCATGGAGTAACAATTCAAGACAAAGCATTGATTTCCGCAGCCACCTTATCGAATCGTTATATTACAGATCGTTATCTACCAGATAAAGCCATCGATTTAATTGATGAAGCATGTGCTACAATTCGAGTACAGATGGACTCTGTTCCTACTGCACTAGACACTCTAACTCGTGAAATCATGCGCTTAGAAATCGAAAAAGAATCCTTGAAAAAAGAAAAAGATGAACTCTCTTTAAAACGACTTGAGACCATTAATCAAGAATTAAAGGAGAAAAAAGAGAAAGAAGCCTCTTTGAAAGAAGCTTGGAATCGTGAAAAGCAAAGAAACGATCAGATTAAAAACAAGAAAAAAGAACTAGAAAAAGCACGTTTTGAACTAGATCAAGCAGAAAATATTTACGATTTAGAAAAAGCGGCTCGCCTTCGTCACGGAGAAATTCCAAAATTAGAAAAGGAATTACAAGCACTACGAGAGGGAAGCGAAAATCAATTGTTGAGTGATGTCGTAACAAGCGAAGATATTGCCTCTGTCATTTCCAAAATGACGAATATTCCCGTTGCTAAATTAGTAAGTGGGGAAAAAGAAAAATTGCTAAACTTAAAAGAGAATCTTGGAAAACGAGTAATTGGTCAAGATCAAGCCTTAGAACTAGTTTCTGATGCGATTATTCGTTCTAGAAGCGGAATTAAAGATCCGAATCGCCCAATTGGTTCCTTCTTATTTCTAGGACCTACCGGTGTTGGAAAAACCGAAGTAGCAAGAAGTCTTGCCTATGAATTGTTTGATGATGAAAAACACATGATTCG
The DNA here is from genome assembly GCA_944332535.1 of uncultured Bacilli bacterium. Lineage (GTDB taxonomy): Bacteria > Bacillota_I > Bacilli_A > RF39 > UBA660 > MGBC162581. The sequence continues at coordinate 8,816 of CALVKE010000060.1, read as the reverse complement.
AATTGATATGAGTGAATATATGGAAAAATTCTCCGTATCTCGTCTAATTGGTGCTCCTCCTGGATATGTCGGATACGATGAAGGAGGAGAATTAACCGAAGCGGTTCGAAGAAATCCATATAGTATTGTCTTATTTGATGAGGTAGAAAAAGCACATCCGGACGTTTTAAATTTATTACTTCAGATATTAGATGATGGACGAGTAACCGATTCTAATGGACGTTTAGTAGACTTTAAAAATACCATTATTATTATGACGTCTAATATCGGAAGCGAACATATTCTAGATGGAAATACTTCCATGGTAACACAGGAACTAAAGAATTATTTCCGGCCAGAGTTCATCAACCGAATTGATGAGATCGTCGTATTTAATGCATTAACCAAAGAAGATATCTCTCGTATTTTAGATAAGATTTTAAGAGAGATGGAAGATCGTCTAAAAGAGTTAAATATCAAATTACAATTAACTGACAAAGCTCGTGAACACTTCATCGAAACCGGTTATGACATTACTTATGGAGCACGTCCTTTAAAACGACTTGCTAGTCGTGAGATTGAAACCCCATTATCTCGTATGTTAATCAACAACGAAGTCCAATACGGAAACACCTTAGTTTTCGATTACGACCAAGAAAAAGAACAAATTATTGTAAGAAAGGAACATTAATCCTTTCTTTTTTTGGTATTTTGTGATATAATAAGCACACTTTACAAAGGGGATGAAAAAATGAAACAAACACTAAAAGAAGAGAAAAATGAATTCTTAAACAGAAAGATAGAACCTCAGGAAAATTTTGTGATGGTTCGTAAATTCTATGAAGCAACCGGGGCATTTGATAGTATTTTCTTTGCGACTTGTGAGGAAGGATGTACGATTCGAAGAAACAAAGAAAATTATTTAGATTATCATTTAAGCTTTTTAGGAAAAGAATATGATTACACCTTATTCGGAAGTCGTAAAAGAAAAGAGGAACCACAGATCTTCTATCGTAATCTAGGAAGAAAATTTTCTGAAAAATATTTAAATTTATTGCCATTTTTTGAGGAAGGCCAGATTATGGTAACGGCTTATGTTCATTCTTCACGAGAAAATGAAAGAGTGTTAAACAGTTGGTTAGAAGAGACGATAGATGGACAAGTTTATGTATTAGATATCAACCATAATTTAATTATGAAAAGAGAAGACTATTTTGAAGTGTTCTTCCCAGAATTAATTACGGTACATACTTACGAAGAAAAACCTATTTTAGAGGAAATGATTCGAAGTTTTGGGATCAAACCAGAAGTCGCAGTTGTTTTTCAAAATGAATTACAAGAGGAAATCAAAGAAAAACAGTTGAAGATCGGTTCTTAGAATATGTAGTAGAGAAAGACAAACCTTGCAAAAATAAAAAAAGAACTATATAATTTATATACATGGAAGGTGTCGACGATGAAAAAGACAAAGAAACAAATAAGTCAAACAAAAATAAATCCCTTCTTTTATAAACTAGTAATTGCTCTTACCATATATGGATGTTCTTTTTATTATACGTATCTTCTTTACTATCCAGAAATGTTGAAAACGGTAACAGTCTTTTTACTAATGGGAAAATCTCTTTGGCATGCTATCAAGCACGTGTGGACTCCGATCGAAGACGGCAAGGAAAGCTTAATTACGTTTATGATTTTTTGCTGCTTACTAATTGGAAAATTCGATGATGCTGTTATCTCTTCTTTCCTTTTTCAAATTTTTCAATTTTATCGAAAGAGGAAAGTTACGAAACCTGTATCTGCTCCCCAAGTGGAAATCTCGCGCGGCAAATCGTATACTAAAAAGTCCGTAGACAAAGTATCTATTGGAAATATTCTTCGCTTAAAGAGTCAAGAAAAACTTCTAGTAGATGGTATTTTAAAAATTCCCAAAGCATATTTTAAAAAGGAGAATGGCCCTCGTTTTGCGAAAAGACAGGGAGATCTTCTTCTTGCCGGATGGATTTGTCAAACAGAAAACGTCTTATTAGAAGTAAAAAAACCATACCATGATACCAATTATAATGAAAAAGAAAAACGTCTATCTCGAATAAAGGAAGAAACTTCTTCTTCCGAGCAAGGGGTAAGAAAAAGAATAGAACTTCTTCAAAAAATAGGAAACCCTCTTTTTGTTGTTTTGGTCTTTTATTTTCTTTTCTTAAAAGAAGATGTAGATATCTGGGGAATCTACTTAAGTATTTTTCTATTTACGTTGATTAATACGATTCCTCTTAGATTGTTTTATGATAGAATTTTGCAAAAAGGAATCGATAAATTAGGAAAAGAAGATATCATTCTAAATAAAAAAGAAAAGTTTTTTCTCTTGCCGAAAGTACCAAATTATATTTTTGAAAAGACGGCAACATTAACCGTAGGAGAATTTCGAATCACGGAAGTAGATAGTGAACAGGAAGAAGAACTTTTTTATTATCTTAATTACGGGGAATACTTTTCTCATCATCCAATTGCAAATGCAGTTCGCGCTTACCATAAGATAGAAGTAGATGCAAAAAAAATTAAAAATTATCAAGAAGTAGCTAGTAGAGGAATTTCTTGTCAAGTGGATGGCAAACAAGTCTTGATTGGAAATAGTTACTATATGAAAGAACAGCAGGTAGAAATTGAAAAGAATTTCAATGTAGGAACGATTATTTATGTCGCAGTAGATCAGATTGCCATTGGAAGCATCGTTATTTCTGATGGAATTAAATATTCTACCAAAGAAGCAATTGCAAAACTTGGAAAAAAGAAAAAAAGATATTTAGCAATTTTATCCAGTGATAATGAAAGAATTGTCAATGCCATTGCCAAAGAATTGGAAATTCCAGATCATTACTCTAACTTGACGGAAGAAGAAAAGAAATTCTGGATTTCTCATATTCGTGAAAATCACGCAGGGTTATTTGCTTTAGTAGGAAGTCAAGATACGAAAAAAGAATTATACGATCAAGTAGATCTATCCATTATCCTTGCATCAAATGCAAAACAAATCAAATCACGAGGAGACTTCTATTTATTGGATAATGATTTATTAAAATTAATTCCAGCCATTGAAATTACTTCTTTGTATCGAAAAAAACTAAAATACTTAGAGATTGGATTTTGGCTAATAGAAATAGGATTATTAATCCTTCATATATTAGGATACTTCCCATTATTTTTACTATTATTGTTACGAATAGTAGAAATAGAGTATTTAGAAAAAAGGAGAGAGAAAGATGAGCGATATCGAAATAGCTAGGCAAACTGAAAAGATGCCAATCGAAGAATTGGCGAAAAAAATTGGAATGGAAGATCAGATAGAATTATATGGTAAATATAAGGCAAAAATAAAAGAAGTTCCTGAAAAGCGTGTGAAAGGGAAACTAATTTTAGTGACTGCTACGAATCCTACTCCTTACGGGGAAGGAAAAACAACGGTTAGTATTGGACTCGTGGATGCTTTATGTATTCTTCAAAAAAAGGCTGGTGCAGTGTTAAGAGAGCCATCTCTAGGACCTGTTTTTGGATTAAAAGGAGGAGCAACTGGTGGAGGATATGCACAAGTTGTGCCAATGGAAGAGATCAATCTTCACTTTACAGGAGATTTTCACGCGATTACAAGTGCTAACAACTTATTAGCAAGTGCCATCGATAATCATATCTATCAAGGAAATGAATTGAAAATAGAAAAGGTACGTTTTAAAAGATGTTTAGACTTAAATGATCGAGCACTTCGGAAAGTAACACTAACTGAGAGAGAAGATAGTTTTCAAATTACTGCAGCAAGTGAGGTCATGACGGTCTTTTGTTTAGCGAAAGATTTAAAAGATTTGCGCCATCGTTTGGGAGAAATCATTGTGGGATATAATCAAGATGGAAAAGAAGTATATGCCAAACAGTTAAAAGTCGAAGGGGCAATGACCGCTCTTTTGAAAGATGCTTTTCAACCTAATTTAGTGCAGACGCTAGAGCAAAATCCTGTTCTTCTTCACGGAGGCCCTTTTGCGAATATTTCTCACGGATGTAATTCCCTTCGTGCAACTTGTATGGGATTAGACCTATTTGATTACGTGGTAACCGAAGCCGGATTTGGTTCGGATTTGGGAGCTGAAAAATTTCTAGATATCAAATGCCGTAGAGCCAATATCTCTCCCGATGTTGTAGTACTAGTAACGACCATCAAAGCTCTAGAATATAATGGTGGATTAGATAATCTAGAAGCTCATATTGAAAACCTTCAAAGATTCCATGTAAATTTAGTGGTAGCATTAAATAAATATGAGAATGATACGCAAGAGCAAATTGAAAAAGTACGCGCCCTTTGTCAAGAGAAAAAAGTAGCAATGGAAGTTGTTACCTCTTATCGTGATGGCGGAAAAGGAAGTCTAGCTTTAGCAGAAAAAGTTCTGGAACTATCGCAAGAAAAACAACCTCTTCACTATATGTATGAATTGGACCAAACTATTTCGGAAAAAATAGAACTCCTTGCACAGAATATTTATCACGCAGGAAAAGTAGAATATACACCAACGGCAAACGAGAAATTAGGAAAATTATCGGATAAAGAACAACACTATCCTATCTGTGTTGCTAAAACGCAATATTCTTTAAGTGATGATGCAAAAAAATTAGGATACCCCAAAGACTTTACGATTACTGTCCGGGATATTGATGTATTAAATGGATCTGAAATGATCGTTGTATATTTAAACAATATTTTAACAATGCCAGGGTTACCGAAAGCAGCAAATTATGAAAAAATCGATCTAGACGAACAAGATCAGATTATTGGTATCTTTTAGAAAGAGCCTTTCCTATGGGAAGACTCTTTTTTTGAACAGTTGCAGTATATTCTGATTTTGTGCTATAATGATAATGAAAGAAACTAGGAGAGTTGAAATATGAAAAAAACAATCAAAAATTTTGAATTAAAAGGAAAACGTGTAATCATTCGAGTAGACTTTAATGTCCCTCTTCAAGATGGAGTGATTACCGATGATAGTCGGATAGTAAAAAGCCTTCCAACGATTCGCTATGCGCAAGAACAAGGGGCTAAAATTATTTTATTAAGTCACTTAGGACGGATCAAAAAAGAGGAGGATCTAGCAAAATATAGCTTGCAAGAAGTAGCTTCTCATTTAGCAAACTTGCTAAATCAGACCGTTTATTTTAGTAATCAAACCAGAGGAAAAGAGTTAGAAGATGCTGTTCAAAACTTGAAAGAAGGAGAAATTTTGCTCGTTCAAAATACTCGTTATGAAGATTTAGATGGCAAAAAAGAAAGTTCTAACGATCAAGAACTAGCTAGTTATTGGGCAAAACTGGGAGAAATTTTTATCAATGATGCTTTCGCAACTGCCCATCGTTCTCATGCTTCCAACGTCGGAATCGCCTCTATCCTTCCTAGTGGAATTGGATTATTAATGGAAAAAGAATTAACTTTTCTTTCTTCCCTTCAAAATCCGGAGCATCCTTTTTATGTTATTTTAGGAGGAAGCAAAGTTTCTGATAAAATTGGAGTAATTCAAAATTTAATTTCGAAAGTAGATGGTTTATTCATTGGAGGAGGGATGGCTTTCACTTTCTTAAAGGCCAAAAACATTTCTGTAGGCTCTTCTTTAGTGGAAGATGATTTCCTTCCCTTTTGTCAGAATTTGCTAGCTACCTATCCTGAAAAAATCTTGTTACCGGTAGATGTTCACGCCTCTTGTCAAATGACACAAGAAGGGGAAAGTAGAATCATTCCAATCGCAGACATCAAAGACGAAGAAGCTGCATACGATATAGGAAGTCAAAGTATTTCATTATATAAAGAAAAATTAAGAGATGCCGCCACTATTTTTTGGAATGGGCCTCTTGGTGTTTACGAAATTCCGAAATATCAAACGGCTACGAAAGAACTATTAGACTTTATCACTTCTCAAGGGAAAAAGGTGATTTTAGGGGGAGGAGACATTGCATCTGCGGCTGTAAACTTAGGTTATGAAGAAAAAGTTACTTATATTTCGACCGGAGGAGGAGCAACACTAGAATATTTGGAAGGAAAGGAATTACCAGCCATTCAGGTTATCCAAGACCAATAGGAGCATTTATGAAAAATATCAAAAAAAATGGAATTATTTTATCCATCATTACCATTCTTGTTTTAGTGCTCGTAATAAAAGATGATTTTTCAAGTATTTTACAACTATTCCAAAATGCTAATATCTTCTGGATTTTCCTCGCTGTCCTCATGCAAGCAGGTCTTCTCTTTTTTGAAACTCTTGCTTTTCATCAAATACTAAAAAGTTATAAAAAGAATTATTTGTTTCGCAATACTTTAAAACTAGATCTAATTACCAAGTTTTTTAACGGGATTACTCCTTTTTCTACTGGTGGACAACCAATGCAGGTTTATTATTTAAAAAAAGAGGGATTTCGTCTTACCAAAGCGACAAATGCGATCATGCAAAACTTTATATTATATCAAACTGCCCTCATAACTGTAGGACTAGTAGCTCTAGCCCTTAATCATCACTATAACTATTTTGCTCAAGTCCCTATTCTAAAACAATTAATCACCATTGGATTTCTGTTAAATACCCTTGTTATGGTTTTATTATTTGTGGTTAGCTTCAGTAGTTCATTTAACAAGTTTATTATTGATAAAGCCATTCGCCTCCTTCATAAAATTGGAATCATAAAGAAAAAAGAAGAAACAAGAGAAAAATGGTTGGAAAGATGCAATGATTTTCACGAAGGAGCAACGTATATTAAAGAACATAAACTATTGTGTTTCAAAGGATATATCTATAATATTTTAGGACTTCTTTGTTCTTATGCAATTCCCTTTTTTATTGCGAAGTCGATGGACTCTACTGCAACTATTTTGCTCATTCCAACTATTGTCGCAACAAGCTATGTTAATGTTATGGGAGCATTCGTTCCCATTCCTGGAGCAAGTGGTGGAATTGAATATGGATTCTTACAATTCTTTGGAAACTTTATCAGTGGAAGTTTATTATCAGCAACTCTTTTGATATGGAGAACAATCACTTACTATATTCCAATGATTGTAGGAGCAGTTGTCATGAATATGAGAAAGGATGGATAGAAGATGAGAATTGGTTTATTTACAGATACGTATCCTCCCTATATTAATGGGGTATCTACTAGTGTTACGATGCTAAAAAGATCTTTAGAACAAAAAGGACATCAAGTATTTGTAGTAACAGTGAATCCCGAAAACATGAAATATGTGTTAGAAGAGGATAATAAAGTACTTCGTATTCCAGGAATTCCAATCGGTATTTATGATTATCGATTAAGTGGTATCTATCCTCTTCGTGCTATTAATACGATTAAAAAATGGCACTTAGATATCATTCACTCACATACAGAGTTTGGCGTAGGAACTTTTGCTCGTATTATGGCAAAACAGTTGAATATTCCTCTCGTACACACATATCATACGATGTATGAAGATTATATTCATTATATTACCAAAGGATATTTTGATAGATCGAGTAAAAAAATAGTAGAATATCTAACACTATTTTATTGTGATAAAACAGCCAGTGAATTGATTGTACCAACTAAGAAAACATATGACTTGTTTAAAGAGAAATATAAAGTGAACAAAAATGTACACATTGTTCCAACAGGAATTGAAGTAGAACGTTTCTTTGAAGAAAATGTAGATCAAAAGGATGTTGAAGAACTTCGAAAAAATCTTGGATTTGCAAAGGATGACTTTATCTTACTATTCGTAGGACGCCTGGCCGAAGAGAAAAATATTGTATATTTAATTGAGACGGTTCGAGATGTCATTCGAAAAGAGGACGAACGAGGCCATATCAAGTTCTTGATTGTAGGAGATGGTCCAGATATTGAGTCATATCGTGAATTAGTAAAAAAATATAAGATGGAAGATCAGATCATTTTATATGGACGAGTACCTTGGGAAGAAGTTCCAAAATATTATCATTTGGCGGATCTATTTTTAACAGCTAGTCAAAGTGAAACACAAGGATTAACTGTGATTGAAGCGATGGCGGCAGGACTCGTTCCGGTAACGATTGATGATGAAAGTTTTAATACAGTAATCGTCAATGATTTGAATGGAAAAGTATTTCGCACGAAAAAAGAGTTAAGAGAAATTATTGTAGATTTAAAAAATCATCCGGATAAGTTACATGCTCTTGCGAAACAAGCACGAATTAATTCTGAGTTATATTCTTCTAAATATTATGCAGAGTCAATTCTTCACGTTTATGAGTATGCCATAGAGCATTATCAAGGCGCTGTTCCGGCCCTCACCAAATTAGTAAAAAAAGTAAAAAGAAAACCAAAAGAGGGGAAAAAAGAATGAAGTATCTGTTATTAAACCATAAAATGAATTTGTTAGCTTTCCAAATGGCTAATTATTTAGATAAACTACCTCATAACCCTCATCTTGTTGTTTTTCCCTCTGCTATTTACATTCCTTATTTTTTAGGAAAAGGTTACCGAATAGGTTCCCAAGACGTCAGCAGTAGAAAAATGGGAGCGGTCACGTCCGAAGTGAGTGCCGAACAGTTAAAAAGTCTCGGAGTTTCTTACTGCTTAGTGGGGCATTCGGAATGGCGAAAATATCATTTTAAAGAGGAAAAGGAAATTGCCAAAAAAATCGAAGAGGCAACTAATAGCGGACTTATTGCAGTTCTTTGCATTGGAGAAGAAACAAAAGAAGAAAAGTATTCTATTTTAACAAAGCAATTAGAAGAAGGATTAAAATTTGTAGAAAAAATCGATACTGTTTGGATTGCTTATGAACCACTTGCCAACATTGGTAGTGGAAT
>CALVKE010000059.1 GCA_944332535.1 uncultured Bacilli bacterium | reverse complement strand
ATTGATATGAATAAAAATTTTTTAAAATGAACTTTATTTTCTAGTGTCATCGATTCGATACCCGATTCCTTTTATGGTAATAATGATATCAACACCAATTTTTTCTCTAATTCTTTTCATATAAACGGTAACGGTATTATCATTTACATCATTTCTTGTCCATTCCCAAATTTTTTCAATGATATACTCTCGGCTTACGACTTTTCCTAAGTTCGTAAACAGTAAATGTAATAGTTTTAGTTCCAGTCTTGTTAAAGGAATGATATTTCCGTCTTTGCTTACTTCCATTTTATCAAAATCAAAACAAAGTCCTTGGATGGTTATGATTTTTTCTTGTTTTCTCTGTGTTTTTTTTATACGAGCAAGCAATTCTCTTACCTTAAATGGTTTGGTCATATAATCTTCTGCACCGAGTTCTAATCCTTTTACGACATCGTCTTCACTATCTCTTGCGGTTAAAAAGATGCTTGGAATATTCTTTCCTTTCATATATTTTTGATACAAATCAAAACCATTTCCGTCTGGTAAAGAAACATCGATGATTGCAATTTCTACTGGTTTCTTTTCGTTTAAAAAATTTATTGTATCGGCTACCTTCGTACAGACAAAAACGTTATAATGTTCTTGTTCTAAAGAATATTTTAATCCCTCTACAATACTTTCGTTATCTTCAATTAATAAAACATTCATGAGATACTCCTTTCTGTTTATTTCTATTATAACAAAAAAAGGGAATAATTTCCCCTTTTAAATGTTATCTTTTCTAATCGTTTCTATGATATTTTGTTTATTAATTTTATTCATGAAATAGCGCATAATAATATATACTAAAAGGAACACTGCAATGATAGAAATAATGGTTGCGGAAAGTGGGAAATGATAACCATAATCCATTTTGCTTGCGGTTGCACGATATACGAAATAAGAACCGATAAAGCCGAGTGCTACTCCATAAAGTAATGCTTTTACACTATAGAATATGGTTTCTAAGTTAACCATTCGTTGAAATTCTTTTTTTGTCATACCAACACTTTTAAGCATCGCAAATTCTTTTTGTCTAAGTTCTAAATTAGAGGTAATGGTGTTGAAAATATTCGTTACTCCAATTAAAGTGATCACGGTAATAAATCCATATAAGAAGATGGCTGTTAACAAATAAAGCGATCGTTCTGCTTTCGCATTATCTTCAATGTTCATTGCACTTAATTCTGGTATATTTTCTTGAATATCTAACGTAACTTGTGTTGGATTGTCTGCCTGAATGGTTAAAATATAAGGGGTAAATCCTAAATTTTGATATTCTTTTTCAGATACGATAAGATATCCTCCATAACTCCAAAAGGTTTCTAGTCCACTTGGTCTTTGATCGGTTACTTCAGCAACTTCGACTTCTAATGGACTACCATGATAAGTCCCTTTTATGATGTCATTTCTTTTATAATGATAAATATCTCTTTCAAAACGAACACCATCTTTGTTTATATATTCATAATTATTTACAAGGACGCCTTTGTCTTTTACTTTTTGATAATTTAAACCAAGGGTTTCTACATATTCTTTAAAGGATGTTTCATCCATACCGATAACATTCATTTGAAGTTTCTTTTCACAGTCCATATGATATATGTCTTTTCGTTCATCATAACATCCTTGTTCCGTTAATCCTTCTTCCATAATATCTCTTCCAAAATCTGTTAAGTTCGATAAATCATCAATTTCTAAATACCCTTCAGATGTCCATTTGGATTGATAAAGCATTGTATAATCATCGGTATCTTTGATTTTTAAAACGTCGTTTATTTTTGGTGCATCCACAAAAGAAGAAGTTACCATAACATTATAATCAATGTTTGAATAATAGGAATTGGTTACTTTAAATGTATAATACATAAACGTATTCATACTAATAAATACAAACACACTGATGGCTAAAGAGATTACGGTTGTACGATATTTTTTCTTACTTCTTTTTAAATTTTTATAAGCAATTACTCCACCAATACCAAATACTTTTTTGATAATAGATGGTGTCTTTAATTTCTTTTTGTTAATTTTTACATCATCACTACTTCTAATTAAATCGATTGGACTTACTTTACTAGCTTTTTTGGCGGCTCGAATACTGGAAAAATAAATTGTTACTATTCCAAGAAATATAGATGCTAATATTGGTAGCCACGAAATAATACATTTCATTTTCACATTTCTTGTAATAAAATCTCCAATTACGACATTTACAATAATGGTTAAAAGGAAGACGGCTATATAACCTACTATAATCCCGATTGGAATACCAAGGATACCAATCATGAAACCTTCTGTAATAACATTCTTTTTTATTTGTTTTTTTGTTGCTCCCGCACTTGCAAGCATTCCATAATTCTTTTTCTTTTCCATTACCGAAATATCAAATGAATTTTTAATACAAAATACACTAGTTCCAACAATAATTACAAGTAAAACCGCCATAATGGAATAAAGCATCGTTGTTGTTGTTGAATCAAATTTTAATACTTGCCAACGAAGTAGTTCCGCATTAATACTATATTCTTCCGTAACATTAGAAGAGTCCTTTGTAAAAGTAGTTCCTAAAATTTCGGAAAATGTTTTTTCATAACTAGCTGGATTTTTTATACGTATATAAACGCTTGGTTGCTTATTAGAATTATTTTCTAAGCCAATCGTAAGACATCCAATCCCAGGATCTCCATGTGGATCTAATCCATAATCTCTATCCATAATACCTACAATCGTAAATGTCCTTTTTTCGGGATTAATTATTACCTCATCCTCGGTATATGGATTTTCTTTTGTCATTGTATATCCATCTAATGTTTTCCGCTCGCCAATATTTAATGTGATTTCTTTGTCTATATCATATTTATCTTTATCGGTTAAATAAAGCTCTTCACTGATTAAAATTTCACGACTATTCTTTGGGTACTCTCCAGAAAGTAAATCGACGGATAAATTAGAAAAACTTTTTTCATCATCATAAGAGTATAAATGAATATATGGTCTTTCTTCGGTTGGCATATCAAATGCTGAATAACCAATCTCATTTAACACTTCGATTTCTTCGATATCACGATTATTTTCCAAAACTTTTATATCTTCATCTGTTTGATTAAATAACTCAATATGATAATTACCTCGACTTTGGACAGTGGTCTGAACCAAAGCATCTTGAAAGCTGATAAACATTCCGGAAACGGCACATATTAATGCAACCGATAGTATGATACCAATTAAAGTACCAATACTTCTTTTCTTATTTAGAAGAAGATTTTTTAACGATAGTTTATTTAAAACTTTCATCTCTAATCCTCCTCAATAATTCTTCCGTCTTCGATTTTTATAATCCGATCCGCTTCTTTAGCAATTTCCATATTATGAGTAATCATGATAATTGTTTGGTTATACTCTTTATTAGATTTTTTCAATAGGGAAACAATCTCATCACTTGATTTAGAGTCCAAGTTTCCAGTCGGCTCGTCTGCTAGAATGATTGCGGGATTAGTAATCAAAGCTCTTCCGATAGAAACTCTTTGTTGTTGTCCTCCCGATAACTCATTCGGTAAATGTTTTCCTCTATTTTCAAGTCCAAGTAATTCTAACAATTCTTTTACTGTTTTAGGATCCACCTCTCTGTTATCTAACTCAAGTGGTAAAGTAATATTTTCTTCTACGTTTAATATTGGAATCAAATTATAAAATTGATAAATAAGTCCTACTTGTCTTCTACGAAAGATAGCAAGTTTATCGTCATTCATCGCATAAATATTTTTGCCACTAATAAAAACTTTTCCTTTTGTTGGCCTATCTACTCCTCCCACCAAATGAAGAAGGGTTGATTTTCCCGAACCACTTGCTCCAACAATTGCTACAAACTCTCCCTTTTCTACCGAAAAAGAGACATTATCTAATGCAATCACCTTGTTTTCTCCTTTTCCATATACTTTCGAAAGATTTTCAACTCTTACTATTTCCATCTAATTTCCTCCTTTTTCGCATTCATTATATAACAAGCAAAATGACAAGTAAGTGACATTTTCGAAAAAAATTTAAAAATAGGCAAAAGAAAAAACTATGACATTCATAGTTTCTATTCTTGCCCTTTTTTTCGATAAGAAATTAATTGATCTGGAAGAAGATAAACGTGTTGGTTCAAAATCTCTACTTCGTCTGGATTTATATGAAGCTGATCGTAAACCGTTTCCATGGTATCTCCTTCTTGTGTAATATAAACATATACCCCTTCTTTAGGAACCAATAATTTTTGATTCGGATAAAGATATTCGGTCATTTCCAATCCATTAATCTCTGCTAACGTTTTAGTATCTAATCCATATTGTCGCGCAATCGAAGACAGTGTATCTCCTTCTTTTACCACATAGTAACGAAATCCCAATGGATGATCGGTTGGAATAATGAGCTCTACTCCTGGTGTTAATTCGTACACATCTTGCAAATTATTTGCCTCGATTAAATCAATAAGGCGAATTTCAAAAAGTTTGGCAACTGATAAAACAGTATCTCCCTCTTGCACAATATAGGTTTCATTTAACATGTCTTCCCCTCCTCACTACTTATTATATGAAAAGGAGGTTATTTGGTTCAGTTTTAACGAACATAAATAGCGTAAACATTATTCCAATTATAGCGGAATTCACTAGAGACTAAAACAGTTTCCAATCCGTCCTGCGTCGTATAACGATATAAAGTATCTCCCTGAATAAAGTAAATACGTCCCTTGATAACTTGCCACTCTTTTACTTCCTGCATAGAAAGTAGTAGAATTTTTACTTCTGGATGCTCTTTATAAACCAAATAAATTTGACTCTGATCTACAAAATAAACAGCATCTTCGTCTTCTGCATATTCCCGATAAGAGTAACGATTAGCAATTTCTTCAGGAAGAGATTCCTGAAACAAAATCTTGTTATTGACAAAATCATAAATATTTCGTGTTTGCCATTTACCATCGTAATATTGTGCGTTTAATTCTTTATTCCCTACTACGCGCACCTTTTTCGAAGCTGGATCTAGTTCTAATTGTAACATCTGATTAGGATCAAATAAATACAATTTATCATCTACTACCCCATTGATATAAGTATAATTAGAAAGAGTATATCCAACAGGTAAATCATATTTTGCGCTCGTTGTAATATTTACAACACGAAAACTATCGGTCTCAAATAACTTGTTATTATTATAATTAGGAGTTATATAATAAGGTCCAATCAATTGAGAAAGAGTATTCTCATAACGATCAAACGTGTACAAATCCTCACGATACTTCATTTTATCATGAACGACATAATAACCACGGTAATCCCAAATAGCTAACGATTCTTCATCGTCCTTATAATAATAAGTGATTTTATTACTAACATTCATTGTCTCATAATTAGGTTTTTCCTTAGGATAAGTCATTCCCTTATTTTGAATTTGTTGCACGAGTTCAACCGCCGCAGCATCCTTCTGTGCTACTTCATAAGAATAAGTGACATCTCCTCTACTACACCAAAGACTATCCTCAACCCCACCTTGATAAATAGGATAAATGCATAACATTCCATCCTTTTCTACGGATAGAATATCCTCTATAATCTGTTTGTTTTTATGAAATTGATTAGGAACGGCAATGGAAAAATGATACGCTCCACTTTCCAACCCTAAAAAGTATTGATCGTTTTTAAACTTTTCTTGAATTTGAAACGAACGATTCTCTTCCGTCAAAAACGAGTATTCCACCATGTGTTCCTTCTTAAAGAAAGTCACTCCAAATTGATAGATAATAAATAATACCAGAATTAAAACCGATAAAGAAATTGCTTTTCTCATGAATTACACCTCTATTCTAGTATTATTATACCAAAAAAAAGAAAGAAATGTCTCTCTTTTTTTTCTTTTCTTTAAGAATTGTATTCTTTTTTCTTATTCATCATAAAAGCAGATATTTTCGTCTCAATTTCTGGTAAAGCTTTCTTATCGATTTTAGATAACGTAATATATTCTTTTACCGTATCGATATGAATTTTTCCCCAGAAAAGACCGGACGTCACTTTTAAATCATTAAACAAATCTGGCGTAACAGCATCTAAAAAGTATCCTACTACTACACGATCACGTCCAATTAAAATACGTTCGCTGGTAAGGGCAACTACACAGGTAGAGAAAATATCAAAAGTATGATTGCTTTTTTGAGCGGCAAAGGCATACAACACGGTTTCTCCAGGATTTAAGTGTTTGTCCACAATTTTTGCATTATGAGCAATTCGCCACGCGATTGTCATAGAATATTTCTTTTTAAATTGAAGAGCAAGCTGCGAGGTAATTCCCATATTTTTCACTTCCCTACTCTAGAATTCCCATTTCCGTAAACATTTCAATTAATTGTGATGTAGATTTTGCATTTGGTGAAACCTCACGTACTTTCTTATTTTTAACAGAAATAAAAGTTGGAGTTCCATATCCTTCTAAATCTTCATGAAGATCTACTAAGTAGTTATTTTCTTCTGTCGTCAAAGTAGTAACATCTAAATATTTTACGTCAATATCTTTATCGTACATTAGCATTTGTAAAATTGGTTTTTGTTGTTGACACCAATAACAAGTGTCGTATCCTAGCATGATGACCGTTGTTGATTTCTTATTTAAGTATTCCTTAAATTCATCAAATGTAATAGAAGTTAGTTCCTTCATTTTACTCTCATCGATCGTCTCTCCTTCTTCTAATAGTGGATTGACTTCAACGATCGGTTCTTTATCCATACTACGGTCCCCCGTATTTTCCGAAATAACAAAAATAATTCCCAATACTGCAACGATCAAAATAACTCCAAGGACAACGTTAACTCCTTCTCGATGCTTCTTTATAAATTCACTCATGTTTAAAACCTCCTAAACCAAATTATAGCATATCCTCTATCATTTGTAAAATAGAATCGACCAAATCATTTAAACTTGCGGTAATTGCTTCTAACACCCGATTGAAAAATGCAAAAATTCCTTTTTCTTCCTTGGCATCTTCCTCTTCTTCTTGATTGACCTCTTCTGTCTTACTTTCTTCTGTTATAGAAGAATCCTCGCTCCAAAGACCTACTTTATTCGCTTTCGCAACGGCCTCGGCATCTTGTAGCAAACCAGTATATTTATAGTCATCATAAAGATAAGCAACTTCTGCTAGTCCTTTCGAAATTAATTGTTCTTGTAATAATTGACCATCCACAAAAACCCAAGCAAGTCCACGATCATACTTATCTACTTTTCCCGCATTGTCATCAAATTCTAACTTAATTTCTTTTGCATTGGTCAGTGCATTACAAGTAAAGTCGCTCGCTTCTTTTCCGTATGGTTCTACTCCCTTCGTTGGATGAACCGTCTCAGGAGTATCTACTGCTAAAAATCGATAACTAGTAATACTTCCGTCACTACTTAAAAATTTCGCGGTATCACCATCCACACATTTTTCTAAGGTCACAATTTCAGTGTTAGTGTTCGCAGCTGGTTCCGTTTGTTGCGTCTGATCTGTAGTAGTTTGTCCACTACCTGCTTCTCCGCTTTCTAAAGCATAAATTGTATTGGGAATCAAAAGACATCCTAAACATAATAATAATAAAACCCATTTTTTCATACTTCCACCTCTTATTTATACTGTTCTAAACAAATAGAAACTTTTCCTTTCTTCGCAAGAGGGACAGTTTCCTTGACACGAAATTTCCCCACTCTTTGTACTGATAAGATATCTCCTTCTTTTAAACGAAGGATAGGACGTTCCACTCTTTTAAAATTAACATATACATTATTTTCTCGCAAGAATTGCGAAACCTGGCTTCTACTTTGATGTGTTAAGTGAGCAACTACTAAGTCAAGCCTCAAACTAGTTAAAATAAATTGCATCTCTTCAAAATGTTTTTCAATTTCCGGAAGAGCATCTCTTCTTTCTAAAACAACAGGATATTTTCCAATTTTCACCAAAGAGCTTTCCAAAAAAGGATTATATTTTGTCAAATTGGTAAAATAGACTCCGTCTGGTTGAATAAACACATCGCCCAACATGGAATTAGTATAGCCTGTTGCAAAGAAAGAACCTAATACATCCGAATGCTTTAACAGTCGATTGCGAATATAATAAACCGAAATAAAATCTTCATACTCTCCAAAATAGATAATACTACGTTCGCAAGCTGGACTAAGTCGCATGACAGAATAATCAATGTCAAGATGGTTCAAATATCCTTCTAAAAAGGATAACTCTCGTTCGTTTAAAAATCCACTGCTAGTAGATCTTCCTGTTTTTCGATATTGTTCTTCTTGATCCAATACAAAAGACAATAAACGACGCTCTTCGATATCTCTAATTTTATGTAAATTATGTTTTTCTTTCATACTATCCCCATATCATTATATCAAAATCGACAAAATTAGCCAAGAGAAAAACGTGTGAAAACAAAAAAAAGAGAGAAAAATCTCTCTATCTATATAAACGCGAAACATCAACGTTTGCGTTCTAATATAGTTTATGGCAGTAGTAGAAAAAAAGTTCCCGTTTTTTTATTGTAGTAAGAGAAGACCTTCTTACTTGATATCTACTAGTTGTATGAATAAACTAGCTTTCATTCCTCATTTATTTTATAAATGATCTCTTACAAAATAAAGATCTTCTTTCTTATTATAGTCATCTCTATTAAAAATTACACATATTCCAAAAATTTTTAAAATAAAACTTTTTCTAAGGAACGCAGGTTTCTACTATCACCTTACCCCTTTTCTTTCGAAACCTAACACTACCATCTCGATCGGTTCGATAAGTAGAAGAACTTCTCAAAATATCTAATACTTCCTCATCCGGATGTCCGTATCGATTATCTTTTCCTACACTAATCAAAAAATATTTCGAATGAATATACTCGATAAATTCTCTACTGGAACTCGTTTTACTTCCATGATGTCCGACCTTCAAAATATCGATATTTTTCAAGTTATATTTCGTCATTAGATTTTTTTCAACTTCTACTCCAGCATCTCCCATCAACAACAGTTTCATTTCATTAAAGTTGGTATACAAAACAGTTGAGTTATCGTTTTCATTATTGTATAATTGATCATTCAAAAAATAGAATTTATAGTTTCCCAAATGAAATTCTTTTCCATTCTGATAGTAAGGAATATTCTTCTCTTCTAATACTTTAATTAGATCTAATTCTAAGTCGTTATACTCGCCACGGTTGAAAATCACATTCCCCACTTTAAATTTATTCACTAAAGAAATAGCTTCTCCCATATGGTCATAATCTCCGTGTGTTAGAAGAAGGGTATCAATCTTAGTAATACCATGTGCTTTAAAGAAAGGAAGAAAAACATAATCGGTAAGATTAGAAGAAAATCCTCCACCGGTATCAATTAGCATTGTCTTTCCCGAAGTAGTAAAAAGGAAGGAGTCTCCTTGTCCAACGTCTAACATGGTAAAAGAGGTGATAGGAAATAAAGAAGGAGTGCAAGAATAAAACCAAAGAACAAAAAGAAAAAGAAAACAGGAAAAAAAGGAATGACGGCGAAAGAAAAAAAGAAAAAAGAAGAAAAAGAAAATTCCAAACAAGCACCACCAAATGTTTGGATGAGGCATCACCCACTTACCAAAGGAAAATGTACTAAACCAAAGAGACGTTGTCTCCAAAAAGTGAAGCATGGCACCGTAAAGGGAGGAAAAAAGTGGAACCAACAAATGGAAAATAGTAAATGGAAAAAAGAAGAAAGAAACAAGTGGAACAAAAAATAAATTAAATAAAATACTAAGAAGAGAAATTTGATGAAAGTGAAAAATCGTGATGGGAACAGAAGCAAAAAAAGCGAAGATAGAAACCCATAAAGAAGAAAGGAAACCTTTTTTCGAAGCTAGGAAAGAAGAAAAAAAGAGAAGAACGGCACTCACCAAAAAAGAATATTGAAAACCAATTTCAAAAAGATAAGAAGGCCTCCATAAAAGAAGCAAAGAAAACGTTTGAAAAAGAGCCCAAAGAGAATGTTCTTGTGAAGCAAATCTCCGTTTAAAATACAAAAAGAAAAGAAAGAAAAAAGCCCGAGATACTGAAGGAGAAAACCCGACTAAAAAGGAAAAAAGCCATAGAAAAAAGAAAAGAAAGATCTCCTTTCCTTTTGAAGTCCCTTTTATTTTTTTAAAAAGAAAAGTAAGGACGCGAGCAAGAAGAGAAAAATTCATTCCCGATACTGCAAAAAGATGGGAAATCCCAATTTCACGATAACTATTTACTACTTTCTCTTCTATTCCCGAAGTATCTCCGAATAGAAAAGCAGAATAATAAGCAGAGTATTCTCTTTTATCAATCTGTTTTAGCACCCAGTTTTTCAACCAAAGAAAAGGATTTTGATTTTCTTTTTTAATTTGCAAAGAAGAAACTCTAATATGATAAAACAAATCTTTTCTTTTCGCATAATCAGAGTAAGAAAAAACAAAAAAATTATGTAGAGAGGAAATAGGTTTTAATTCTCCCTCTACTAAAACAGTATCTCCTAATTGCAAAGAAGGAATGTCTAACTCGTAAGGAACGGTTGCTGTTACTAGTTCTTTGTTAGATAACTGTATCTCGATGGAAAAATGGTCTTCCTTCTTTTTTATGGACTGAATGGTTCCTAACAAATGGTCTTCCTCTCCAGAAAGACAAGAAGAAAAAGATGTATTAATAAAGAAAACAAGACGAAGACAAGCAAGAAAAAACAAAACAAAAGAAAAAATTTTATAATACAATACGATCTTTGATTTGTTGATAAATTTTCTCTCCGATCCCGTTTACATTCATCAATTCCTCAATAGCAGTAAAGGACCCATTTTCTTGTCGGTACTGAATAATAGCAAGTGCCTTTTTCTCTCCAATTCCATCCAACTTCATCAACTCTTCAACCGTTGCACTGTTTAAAGAAATCTTACCAGAGGTATCGAAATTATTATTTGGCTCTTCCGAAGAAACAGAAGGCTCCTTCTCTTCAGGTGATACAATGGCATCTTTTCCTGACTCTGTTTCCTGCTTTTGAATCTCTTTCACTACTTTCTCCTCTTTTTCTAAAACAGAAGCAAACTTTTCAACCTCCTCTTTCGAATAAATGACAATCACCATTTCATCAAATACTTTACGACTCAAATTATTAACAGAAGTATCTGCATTTGTAGTAAGACCTCCAGCTAGTTCGATCGCATCCACTACTCGCTTTCCATCTTCTAACATATATACTCCAGGATTTAACACTTCCCCCTTAATATCTACCGAATAAGAAAGTTTTTGATCGACCGTCTCTATAGTCTCCTCTTTTTCCTCTTCTAACAAAAGAGAAAAATCTACTTCTTCCTCAACATCTGTAGAGAAATTCATTTTCCATAAGAAAAAACATCCCAACAAAACAATGATACCAATCCCAATAAACAATATCATCCGCTTTCTCTGGGAAAAAAGATAAAAAATAGAATCCACATCAACCACCTCACCCTAAATATTCCCCCAAAACAAAAAAATATCAAAAAGAAATTTGATATTTTTAAAATCTGCTACCGCAACAATCTATAATAGAAATAAAATCATACTATTTCTTCTTGAATATCTTTTAATCTTCGTTTAATTTGTAAAATTAAATCAATAGAAACATCTTCCATTTTATTCAAAACAAGCAAAGCATCTTGTAACTTTGTCTTTAGAGGAACCGTATCTTTAATTCTTTCTACTTCCAAAGAAAAATCAAAACTAGAACTTGGATTTTGCTCAATAAAATCTCTAATATACTGTTCCATGTCTTGTAATACATACTCCTTCAAATCATAATTATCCATGGCACGAACCCCAAAATACCCGCTTATCATATATCGATAAGTATCTTCTATTTCCATAAAATCACTCTTCCTAACATAATTTAATCATTTATAAGCAATTCTTTCAATAGTTTTTCTAACAATTATTTAAAAAGTATATAAGCCTTATACATAAAGGAAATTCTTATTTTAGAATCAATCAAAAATTCTCTTTAATAAATTACTTATTAATTCATTGGATTCCATTTCATTAACGGCAAAACATTTTTTACCTAAATCTTTAAATGATGCACCACATGAATATAATTTTTCTCTATCTATAATTATAAATCTATCGTGGAATATATCTATATTTTTAAATTCTATATTAGAATACTCACTCTCGTATTTTTTTACCAAAGTGTCATCAATATTTTTAGAAATAATAATTATTTTCTTATCTACATTTTTTAAAATTTTTAATAACTCTTTTCCTGCATAATTATCAATAATAATTATTTCTTCTTTTGCAGTGTCAAACAAATCTAATAAAAGTACATAAGCATCAAATATCTGGCCTTCAAAAAATATTGTATTAATTTTTTCTTTCTCTTGCATTTTATTGAAAGTAGTTTCTAGTTTTAATATTCTATTCTCGTGGTTTATTAACATTTCACTATTCATTAAACTATTTGAAACATATCTTCTTATTTTACAAAAGCATCAATGATTTGTACATTTACTTTAACTGCAATATCACTTTTAAGTAATCCAGATAGCATCATTATTCCTTGTTCAGTTAAAACATAAGGTAAATATCTTACACCACCATGATTACTTTCACTTGAGATCGCAAATTGCGACCTCAAGTTATAAAATTCAACTTCTGTTAATTGAAAACAAAAAGTATCAGGAAATCTTTTAATATTTCTTTTAATGACTTCATTAATTCTTCTGGTTTCTACTTGATAAAGTTTTGCAACATCTGATGATAACATTACTTGAACTCCTCTTATTTCATATATCATATTTTCTATATTGTTATTTTCTTTTTCTTTAACGGCAATATTTGACATTTAAAACCTCCCCCCAAAAATTAATTCAAATATACAAATAATAGATAAATTCTTGAAATTAACCTTTCATATATTTAAAGTCTTTTTCGACTAATTTTCCTATGGGGAGAATGACATAGTTATCTACAACCTATAAGTAATCATATAATTACATTATTATATTTAACTTCTTTCTCGTTGATTAAAAATAGGAACTTATTTAAATATTTAGCTACTTTTTCTGAAATCGTAATTGCCTTTTTCCGGTTCGTTAATATTTTTACATCAAAGCTGTTATCTGCTACATAATTTATAATTAAATTTTTATCATTTATTCTAATATTAACTTTCTTTATTTTTTTGAATTTCTTTATTAATTTTATCTTGGATACTAGAATTTATAGTTCTATGATAAGTTACATCTAATTTATCAGCTAATACTAATGATAGTCCAACCAATGATTGTATATCATTGCCTTTTGAGTGATCATAAATTGCTTGTCTTAAAATTTCCAGTTCTTTTTCAGTTATATCATTTTTATTAATAAATTTACTGAACATTCTACTACTTTCAATTGCATGATATATTTTATCTCCTTTACTCAATCCAATATCATGCAATAATGCAGAAACCATTTCTAATTCAATAGTTGTTTTGTCTGCTTTTAGTTGAGTTAAAATTTTATTAACATAAGTTGCAACTCTTTTATAGTGACCTAGTCCATGTCCCCAATCCCATTTTCCATCTGTAATAAATTTTGGGTTTTCTGTTTTTTTTCTACTATCTTTAAATATTCATCATTGTGACACATATGTCAAAATCGCCTGTGAATCTTTTTTCATAAAACAAAAAAATCAATCATTTCTGATTGATTCCTATATCAAAGGTTCGAATAATTCGAACAGATTTCCAAGTGGTGTCCACGACGTGATTCGAACACGTGACCGATCGCTTAGAAGGCGATTGCTCTATCCAGCTGAGCTACGCGGACATTT
>CALVKE010000058.1 GCA_944332535.1 uncultured Bacilli bacterium | reverse complement strand
ATGCAGCACTTGAGCAGGTATTAAAAGATATCGAAAAACAATTCGGAAAAGGTGCTATTATGAAGCTGGGAGATAATAAACATTTAGAGTTAGATGTTACTCCTTCTGGGTCCCTTTCTTTGGATATTGCCCTTGGAGTGGGCGGGTATCCAAAGGGGCGTATTATTGAAATTTATGGTCCTGAGTCCAGTGGTAAGACGACGTTTGCTTTGCATGCTATCGCCGAAGTTCAAAAAAATGGAGGTCGTGCGGCTTTTATTGATGCAGAACATGCTTTGGATCCAACTTATGCGAAAAATTTAGGAGTAGATATTAACGAACTTTTATTGGCTCAGCCAGATACCGGGGAGCAAGCATTAGAAATTTGTGAGGCGCTTGTTCGTAGTCAAGCCGTTAATATTGTAGTAATTGACTCTGTTGCTGCATTGGTACCACAGGCAGAAATTGATGGAGAAATGGGAGACTCTAACGTTGGACTTCAAGCAAGATTGATGTCGCAAGCACTTCGTAAACTTTCTGGTACCATTAATAAAACAAAGACGACGGCTATTTTTATTAATCAACTTCGTGAAAAAGTAGGGGTTATGTTTGGTAATCCAGAAACGACACCAGGAGGAAGAGCATTGAAATTTTATGCTAGTGTCCGTTTGGAAGTAAGACGAAGTGAAGCGATTAAAAATGGAGATAAGATTATTGGAAATAAAACAACTGTTAAAGTGGTTAAAAACAAAGTGGCTCCTCCTTTTCGAACAGCAGTTGTCGATATTATGTATGGAGAAGGTGTAAGTAAGCAAGGAGAATTAATTGATTTGGCTAGTGATTGTAATGTACTGGAAAAGTCAGGTTCATGGTATGCTTACAAAGGCGAAAAATTAGGTCAAGGAAAAGAAAACGTTAAACTGTTCTTGAAAGAACATCCAAAAGTACAAGATGAAATTGAAAAGCAGGTAAGAGCCCATTATCAAATTGCGAAAAAAGAAGAAGGAAAGAAGTAGAAAAGATGTTAGTCTTTTCTGCTTTTTAGGTATTGGTCAAACTATTTTTCTTTTTGTATACTTAGTGTGGAGAGTGAAATAATATGTTAAAAGAAATATTTGGTCGAAATTTGAAGTATTATCGTAGAAGAAAAGGTTGGACGCAAGAAGAGTTAGCAGAATTGTTGGATATGAGTCCACAATATATCAGTCGTTTGGAAAGCGGACGACATAGTCCTTCTTTTGATGTAATTGAATGGTTAGTGGATATTTTAGAAGTTCGCCCTGACCAATTATTCCGTGAAAAGAAAGAAATTATCAAAAAAGACTTGAAAATTTAGAAGAGTATGTTATACTATAGTAGTATTTGCAGTTTGGACTGTTAGCTCAGTTGGTAGAGCAACTGACTCTTAATCAGTGGGTCTAGGGTTCGAATCCCTAACAGTCCACCAGATTGATTATTATTCGAACGATAAAAAGTTCGTTTTTTTTATTTCAAATGAAGTTTTCTCTAAAGATAGAAACTTTTTTGTTGCAAAAAAAACAAGAGATGCGGCTTTCTTTTTTCTCATCATCTCTTGTTATAAATAGTAAATTAATCATTCTGTTATGCGGCCCCTTTTAAAACGGCATGTCCTTTTTTCTTTTTCTCTATCTTTTTTTTCTTTTCCGGCTTTTTTATATCGAACTGTTTAGTACTTGGTTGGAAATCCCACACTATATCATTTTCTTCAGTCCACCAGATACTATTTAAATAGTCTTCATAATACGTAATAATTTTTTTAGGAATCTTTCCTTTATAATATTTATTCCATTGGTCTAATGCATTTTCCGCATAATATAAACATCCAAAGTATTCTCTTCCTTTGAAACGTTTTGTATAATTTTGCTGTAATTGTGGTCGTTTCTTTACTTCTTCTTTTATCGAATGAGTAAATAAAATATCAATTATTAGATTTTGAAACGCTTCTTTGGTATCTTCTCCTAGTGCAGTGACATTTCTATATCCTCTATCAGCATCCGTTATTACATAATATCCATAATGATCTAGATAACCTACACTGCGATATTCTGGTGGTAAGATAGCCTCATCACAAGCTTTTCCTTTATATACTTTATTGCCGAATTCCTGTAGCAAGACAGTTAATTCTTCAAATTTTTTCTTTTCTTTTTTACTTTTCTTTTTGTCATCAAAATATTTTAAAAATGTTGGATCGTTTTGGAAGAACAGATTTTTTTCTTCCAGTATTTTTATCATGTTTGTTCCTCCTTCGCTTGTCTATTATAGCAGAAAAAGAAAAAAAGTCTAGATTTTTGTCAGGAATACCTTTGATAGTAAATGATTTTTTTCTTTCTTTATAGTATAATGAAATAGAGGGGTAGAAAGAAAAAGTAATTTTTGTACTTTTTAGTTTATTCTTGATTACTTTGTCAGATAATGATCGTTTGCCCCTTTTTGACCATTTCATTTTAATAGATGGATCAGAAAACAACGTGGTTTTCTTTTCTTTTTGGGACGTATTTGCGAATTTTGGAATATTTTGTATTAGAAAGAAAGGAGGAAGCAAGATGGAAAATTATTATATTCGAGATAATGCTTTTCCTATTTTAAAGAAAGATATGAAGTTAATAAAAAATGGGAAGGAGCATGCTAAATTTTATCGTTATCAAGATTTGATGGTAAAACTATACCATGAAAAAGAAGGTGCGGGAATTCTTTCGAAAGAGCAGATTCAATATTTAGAAGATCTTTCTACCAATCGGATTTTATTGCCTATTAGTTATGTTACAGACGAAAGTCAAACGGAGGAGGGGTATACGATTCCTTTTGTGAGTAAGAAGGAAGAACAACGTTCTTTATTTCAAACTCCGGTTGCTGATTTATGGGAAGAATTAGCACTCGTTAAAGAAGATATCGAGAGGATGAATGATGCACATGTACTTTTGGATTGTTTAGAAGAAGATCGAGCTATTTTTAATGGAAAACTTTATGTAAAAAGTCCAGATTACTATCAGATTATTGCATCGAATGATTCTTTGTTTTCTAGAGTGCCCGTCCTAAATTATGCTAGAATCAATCAATTTTTACGAACCCTTGTATTGTATCGTTACTTTCAAGAAAGTGGAGATTATCGTACGTATGCTTCTTTATTTAAATATTGGGAAGAGAAGAAGGTGGATTCTCCATACTCTTATTTAGGAGATTTTTTAAAGGCGGAAGTTACTACTTCGACGATGGAAGAATATATAAGCGAAAAAAAGAAAACATTAAAGAGATAAAAATATTTACAAATTTGGAAATTGTGTTATAATGAATGGTGTTTAGAAAAGACATTGACAAAAAATCTAGTAAAAAGGTGACTTTGTTTGAGAGAAATTGTGGTTGGTGAAAACAATTCGAGTTACTTTTTGAAATTTCGTTTTTTGGAGTCCCTATGATATAGGCGTTCCTTTGCGTTAAAAAGAAGAGATAGAAGAATCTATGAATTAAGGTGGTACCACGAGCAATTCGTCCTTATGCATAGATTCTTTTTTGGTTAATGTCATGAGATTTGAGGTGATGAAAGTGATAGAAAAAGTAAATCAGATGCGTGAGGAGTTAGAAAAAGAATTAGCTTCTGCGACCAGTAGTAAGGAAGTTAGTGAAATTCGTGTAAAATATTTAGGAAAGAAAGGGCTTGTTACGGAGTTAACAGCAAATATGAAAGAGTTATCTCCCGAGGAAAAAAGGGAAGTAGGCTCTCTTTCCAATCAAGCAAAAGAGGAGTTTTCCAAAAAGATGGAAGAAGAGGAGAAGCGTTGGAAGGAAAAAGAATTATATCAGAAATTAACTTCGGAAAAAATCGATGTTACTCTTCCTGCTTTTGAGATGGTGCAAGGATCTCCTCATATTTTAGAAAAGTTAACGGAGGAGTTAGAAGAGTTATTAATGTCTATGGGGTACGATGTCGTAGAAGGACCAGAAGTAGAAAAAGATCTTTATAACTTTGAACTTTTAAATTTACCGAAGGGACATCCCGCAAGAGATGCGCAAGATACGTTTTATACCAAGGGAGAAGAATTATTACTTCGTAGTCAAACTTCTCCTGTTCAAATTCGAACGATGTTACAAAATGAAGAGAAGACTCCTATTCGAATGATTTGTCCAGGAAAGACTTATCGTCGCGACGATGATGATGCGACCCATTCTCATCAATTTACCCAAATGGAAGGGTTGTTAATCGATAAGAATATTTCTTTGGCGGATTTAAAAGGTACCTTTGATATTATTGCGAAAAAGTTGTTCGGTTCTGCTCGTCAAACTCGTTTCCGTCCATCTTTTTATCCTTTTACCGAGCCATCGGTAGAGTTGGATATTTCTTGTTTTAACTGTGATGGAAAGGGATGTCCAATTTGTAAAGGAACGGGATGGATTACGGTTGGAGGAGCCGGAATGGTTCATTATAAAGTGCTAGAAAACGGCGGATACGATCCGAAAGAATGGACGGGATTTGCGTTTGGTTTTGGAATGGAACGTTTGGCAATGTTAAAGTATAATGTGACGGATGTTCGTACTTTTTATACAAACGATTTACGGGTTGTGAAGCCTTTTGATCGAAAGGAGGTAGAGTAATATGGCAATTAGTATGAATTGGATCAAAGATTACGTAGATTATGGGGATGCCGATTTAAAAGATGTTGCGAATCGAGTGACAAAAGCGGGAATTAATGTGGAAAAAGTAGAAAGTCATTATATTCCGCATTTAGTTATTGGAGAAGTGGTAGAGTGTACGCCTCATCCAGATAGTGATCATTTGCATGTTTGTCAAGTTTCTATTGGACAAGAGACGCTTCAAATTGTTTGTGGTGCTTCTAATGTACGAGTAGGAATCAAAGTAATTGTTGCTTTACCTGGTGCTCTTCTTCCTCCTGATGTAGTTATTCAAAAGAGTACGATTCGTGGGGTAGAATCTAACGGAATGCTTTGTGCCCTTTATGAATTAGGATTTGCAGAAAAGACAAAAGAAGCTTATGATCGCGGAATTGAAGAGGTTGATGCGTCTATTCCGGTTGGACTAGATGCTTGTCGTGCTCTTGGATACGATGATACTTTATTTGAACTTGATTTGAACCCTAATCGAAGTGATTGTAATAATCATATTCCATTTAGTTATGAAGTAGCAGCGGTACTTGGAAAGAAAGTGACTCTTCCTTCTACGGAGACTCATCCAATTAAGGATTCTGTGAAGGACTCTTTACAGGTAAAGGTCGAAACATCTAACTGCAGTATGTATTTGGCACGTATGGTAAAAGATATTGTGATTGGGCCTTCTCCTGATTTTATTAAGCATCGCTTGGAGGCTTCCGGAATGCGTTCTATTAATAACGTTGTTGATATTTCTAATTACGTTATGTTAGAGTATGGTCAACCACTTCACTTTTTCGATGCCGATAAATTGGGTGGAACGATTCTTGTTCGTATGGCGAAAGATCAGGAAGAAATTACCACATTAGATGGAAAGGCGCGAGTATTACGTGAAGAAGATATTGTGATTACGGATGGTGAAAAGCCGGTTTGTATCGCTGGAGTAATGGGTGGAGCTAATTCTGGAATCGATGAGAATACGAAAACAATCGTGATCGAAAGTGCTATTTTTGATCCTTATCATGTTCGTTATACTTCTATTCATCATGAATTACGAAGTGAAGCAAGTCTTCGTTATGAGAAGGGACTTACTTTTGAGTATTGCCAGTATGCGATGGAACGTGCTTGTCATTTATTAGAAAAATATGCTTCTGGTAAAGTTCTTTCCGACTGCATCGTACATGATAAGACCGATAAAACGAAAAAGCAAGTTTCCTTTACTTTAGAAGAAATTAATCAAATTTTAGGAATGGAATTAACCGTAGAAGACGTAAATCGCTCTCTTGATGGACTTGGATTTGTTTATCAAGTGGCAAAAGACGTTTATCAAGTAGAGATTCCTACTAGACGTACGGATGTTGCTCCTAATAAGGCAGATTTGGCAGAAGAGATTGGACGTCTTTACGGATATGATCATATTGAAGCAACGCTTCCTACTACGGTTAGTAAACCAGGACGCTATATTGGAGACGTTTCTTATCGAAAGGCCGTTAGCCGTCGTCTTCGTTCTTTAGGATTAAATGAAGTTCGTACTTATACATTAATTAGTGAAGAAGAGGATGCAACCTTTCAATATGCACGACAGGATGCGATTTCTTTGCTTCGTCCAATGAGTAGCGATAAAAAGGTTATTCGTCAAACCTTACTTCCTTCTCTTTTAAAAGTGTTAGATTATAACTTAGCAAGACACGTAAAAGATGTATGTATTTACGAAATGGCCAATGTGTATTTCAACGAACAAGAAGAAGATACAAAGTTAGCTATTTTAATGCATGGATCTTTAGATCCTGTTACTTGGCAAAATAAGAATCGAAAAGTAGACTTCTATTTATTAAAAGGAATTATTGAGAATATTTTCCATTATTTAGGTCTACAAAATCGTTATTCTTTTGCCTCTTGTGAAATTCCAGATTTCCATCCTGGAATTGCGGCAAACATTTTACTTGATCGCCAAGTAGTGGGAGTGATCGGGAAAGTGCATCCAAATCTTGCGAAGGATGCGTACGTATTAGAAATTAGCTTGAAAAAATTAATCTCTAGTAAAGTAAAACCAATTAAATTTAAAGAAGTTTCTAAGTATCCTAGCGTGAAAAAAGATTTGGCATTTGTCACATCGAAAGAGGTATCGTCTCAGACGATTCAAGACGAAATTAAAAAAGCTGGCGGACGACTTTTAACCGATATTCAAGTATTTGACGTATACGAGGGAGAGCATGTAGGAAAAGAAGAAAAGTCTATTGCTTATTCTCTTACTTTCCAAGATGCCACTAAGACATTAACCGATGAAGAGGTTATGAATATCTTCCATCATATTATTGAACGAGTAGAGGATCGTCTTCCTGCAAAAGTTCGTGATAAATAAAAAAAGACTTCGATTTTTCTTGTTTTCGAAAAGTCGAGGTCTTTTATTCTTCTGCTCCAGTAATTCTTTTTTTCAAAATTGATAAGATTTCTTCTCTCATTTTTTCTTCTGCATCCTGCCAAACAATTTCAAAGAATACACCCATTCCTGGAAGCGTAATTTCATCCTTATTGGTAATGGATTCTTCGATTGCGGCACGTAGAGTATTCATATCATCCCCTTTAAAATTATTAATGATATGACTTCTAATATCTAAATTCATATTTTTCCATCCTTTCAATTATATTTTGTTGAACTTCTTTTCTTTTTATACATTTTTTGAAAGATATGTTATAATAAATAAAAAAGATGCATCTGATAGAAAGAGGGAAGACGATGAACAAAATAGAAAAAAGAGAAAGAAGTATTTTTAGTGGTATTTGAGTTTCAGGGAAATTCTTATCCGGTGGAAGTGATTCGAAAGCCAAGGAATAAGAATAGTTATTTGAGAGTTCGCGAGGATTTTACTCTTTCCATTAGTACCAATCGTTTTACCAGTGATCGTGCTATTTTAAAAATGATCGAGGAAAATCGTTCTTCTATTGAGAAGATGTATGAGAAACAAATAAAAAAGAAGGAAGCAACGGATGGTTTTTTCTATCTTGGTAAGCGTTATGATGTAGTTTTGTGTTCTGGTGGGCAAATCGAGTTAGGAGAAGCACGTGTTTTTTTAGGAAAAGATGCGTCTTTGGAAAAGTGGTATAAGGAACAAGCGAAAACTTTGTTTTTGGAGCGTCTTGACTTTTGTTATCATCATTTTACCAGAAATATTCCCTATCCCAAACTTCGTCTTCGTTGGATGAAGACTCGATGGGGCGTTTGTAATTATCGGGATCATGTGGTAACTTTAAATTTGGAACTTATGAAAAAACCTCTTGCTTGTTTGGACTATGTTATTTATCACGAACTTTCTCATTTGGTGGAACCCAATCATTCGTCTTCTTTTTGGAAAGTCGTGGAAGAAAACGATCCGGATTATAAAAAATGGCGGAGATTTTTGAAAACTAATTGACAAACTAAAAAAACATGATATACTGAGTTTAGATTTTTTATCTGGAACGAAGATGAAAGATATGATTTTTCTTTTCTTCTTGTCAAGAGAGTTTGCGTTAGGTGAGAGCAAATCAAGAGAGGGAAAAGTTACTCCTTTCTAGTGGGCCGTAATGGGATCCCCGGTTAATAGCCGTTATCAAAAGTAAGAGAAACCTAGGATGGTACCGTGTTTTGCACTCCTATTACAGTAATGTAATGGGAGTTTTTCTTTTTAGGGAGGATTTATGAAAAAAGAAATATTTGGGAAAGATGATATTCGAAATGTTTATCAGTTTATGGAATTATGTGGGCTTCATTGTGAACGACGGGAAAATATTTATATATCGCACCGTATCATGTTACGAAAGTTAGCACTGAGAAGTGATGCATTTCCTAGTGAAGTGGAATATCCCCGTGCTCTTCCTTTCGCATTGATCGATAAAGAATTGGTTAAACAAGGCTTCATTTTGTTAGTGAAGGATGATTACGGACATATTATTCCCTATTATAGACCACGGAGAATGGACTATTTTGATGTGGGGAAAACAAATTTCTCTGATCAAGAACGAGAAGATCTTCGAAGTCGGCTTTTAGAAGAGTTCTCTCAAAAAGAAGAGGCGGAAGAGTTACGTCCCGGTTATATGAAATACCTGTATCGTAGGGATCAAAAGTTACTAAAGGAAGAAGAAGCGCAACTTGCAGAATTAATTCAAATGGAGCAAGAGGCAATCGAAGACTTCGTTACCGAAAAAATCAATCGTGGAAAAGTAAAGGCGAAGAAATTTTATTATCGTTAGGAGGAAAAGCATATGAAAAATATAAAAGAAGATGAACATTTAAGTGTTTTGAATCATAGTTGTGCCCATTTGTTAGCACAGGCTGTAAAGCATTTATATCCTCATGCTAAATTTTGGGTAGGACCAGTCATCGAAGAGGGGTTTTACTATGATATTGATTTAGGAGATGACGTTATTAGTGAAGAAGATCTTCCAAAAATCGAAAAAGAGATGAAAAAAATTGCCAAGGATGGAAAACGGATTGTTCGACGGGAACTAACGAAGGAAGAAGCTCTTTCTATGTTTCAGGATGATCCTTACAAATTGGATTTAATTCGTCGTATGGAAGAAGAAAATACGGTGATCTCTTGTTATACGCAAGGAGATTTTACGGATCTTTGTCGTGGGCCTCACGTAGAGAAAGTCTCTTGTCTTAAACATTTTAAATTGTTAAAGGTAAGCGGTGCTTATTGGAAAGGAGACGCTAAGAACAAGGTTTTACAACGTATTTATGGGGTTTGCTTTGAAACGGCAGAAGAGTTAGAAGAATATTTAGCCTTTTTAGAAGAAGCCAAGTTACGAGATCACCGAAAAGTCGGAAAAGATATGAAAATCTTTATGTCTCATGATTTAGTAGGGCAAGGTCTTCCTCTTTGGCTTCCAAATGGTGCCTTTTTATTCGATACTTTAGAGCGTTATATGAAGGATAAAGAGCGAGAGCTTGGATATGAGCACGTTTATACGCCTTGTTTGGCAACGAGTGAACTTTATAAAATCAGTGGTCATTGGGATCATTACAAAGAAGATATGTTCCCTGTTATGGAAAGAGATGGAGAAGAATTTGTTTTACGTCCTATGAACTGTCCACATCATATGTTGATTTATAAAAATGAATTGCATTCTTATAAAGATTTACCAATTCGTATTGGAGAACTTGCTCATGATTTTCGTTTTGAAGCAAGTGGTGCCGTTTGTGGAATTGAGCGCGTTCGAACCTTTTGTCAAAATGATGCCCATTTATTTGTAACTCCGGATCAAATCGAAGAAGAGTTTGGAAGAGTTGTTCACCTTATTTTGGATGTTTATAAAGATTTTGGAATTACTCCAGATTCTTTCCGGTTGTCATTGAGAGACCCTGAGGATAAAGAAAAATACTTTGATGATGATGCGATGTGGGAAAAAGCGGAAAGCACTTTACGAAAAGTGTTGACGGATTTAGGAATTTCTTTTCATGAAGAAATCGGAGAAGCTGCATTCTACGGACCTAAATTGGATGTACAAATCAAATCTGCTATCGGACATGAATTAACATTATCTACTTGTCAGTTGGATTTCCTACTTCCAGAGCGGTTTGATTTAACTTATATTGATCGTGATGGAACGAAAAAACGACCAGTTGTGCTTCACCGTGCTATTTTAGGTTCTGTTGATCGTTTTATTGCTTATTTACTAGAACAGACAAAGGGAGTTTTTCCACTTTGGTTAAGTCCTGTTCAAGTAAATGTTATTCCAGTTAATCAAGAATATCATTCTTCTTATGCGAAAGAGATCTTTGCCTTTTTAAAACAAGAAGGAATTCGTACTACGTTAGATGATAGAAATGAAAAGTTGGGTTATCGTATGCGAGATAGTCAAACGAAAAAGATTCCTTATACACTTATTTTAGGAAATAAGGAACAAGAAGAAGGAACGGTTAGTTATCGCAGATGGGGTAGTGAAGAGACGATTACTGTTTCAAAACAAGAATTTGTTGAGTTATTAAAAGAAGAGGTTGCATCGAAAAAGATGTAATCTTTTTTTCGTTTGAAGGAAAAAAGAGTTTTTCATCTTTATGTTTGGCTTTCCCCATGTTATACTAATAGTAAATCCATGAAAAAGAGGTGGAGTATGGAAAGTGGTTTGTTGATTGTTGATAAAGAAAAAGGGGTGACCAGTCGGGATGTTGTGAACTCGATTTGCAAACGATTTTCTACGAAAAAAGTAGGACATGCCGGTACCCTTGATCCCCTTGCATCCGGAGTGTTAGTAGTAGCGGTAAACGATGCAACGCGGGCTTTGGAATTTTTAACGATGGATGAAAAAGAATATATTGCCGAAGTTATTGTTGGAATGGAAACGGATACTTTGGATGTAAAGGGTGCGATTTTAAGACAAGAAAAAAAGGAGATTTCGAAAGAACAATTAGAGACGGTACTTACTTCTTTTCTTGGTACTTACGAACAAGAAGTTCCTAAATTTTCTGCGGTTCATGTAAATGGAAAACGTCTTTATGAATATGCCCGTGCCCAAGAAGAAGTAACGCTTCCCAAACGAGCCGTTACGATTTCCTCTATTTCTCTTTTGGAATGCCATCAGGAAGAAGAGTATTTTGTTTTTTCTTTTCAAACAACGGTGAGCAAAGGTACTTATATTCGCAGTTTAATTCGCGATATTGGTCTTTTATTAAAGGTTCCTTGTACGATGCGTTCTTTGCGTAGAACAAGACAGGGAAAATTTGATCTTTCTCAATCCAAAAGGGTAGAAGAATTGGATAGGGCGGATCTTTTACCGATTGCCGATGCTCTTTCTTTTCCTCAGGTCGTAGTGGAAGACGAGCATCTTCTTTTTCAAATTAAAAATGGTGCGAAACTTCCCTATATGACATTTTCTGGTTTGGTTTCCTTTGTGGACCCTAACCATAAACTTTTAGCCATTTATCAGCCGGATTCAAAGGGAGGGGTCAAACCAGTTAGGGTTTGGTCGCATCAAAAATGATTGCCGTGTTTCAAAAACAAGAATACGTTATAGTAGAAGGTGAAGTATGAAGAAATTAAGAGATATTTATCCGATTGATTCGGATGTAGAGTTAAAAAATATAAAGATTAATTCCAAGGAAGTAGAACCAGGGGACTTGTTTGTTTGTACTATGGGAGTTAGTGCGGATCGTCACGATTTTATTGATGAGGCGATTCAAAATGGGGCAGCAGCGATAGTAGTAAGTCGTGATGTTGGTGAAAAAAAGGTGCCTGTGATTCGTGTTTTAGATACGAATCGAGAACTTGTTCCTCTTGCCAAGCGTTTTTATGATTTTCGGGAAGAAGATTTATCCTTGATTGGTGTGACAGGAACCAATGGGAAAACAACAATTGCTTTGATGATTCAACATTTGCTGGGAGAGGTTTGTGGATATATGGGAACCAACGGAATCATTTCGAAATCA
>CALVKE010000057.1 GCA_944332535.1 uncultured Bacilli bacterium | reverse complement strand
TTTTGTCTATTTCCGACTTTTTTAGCCATTTTAATCCCTCCTTGTTTCCTATCAGTATTATATCAGATATTTTTCAAAATGCAAAAGTTTTTTTGTGTTTTTCCCAAAAAAGACGCTTTCTCCCCGTCTACTTAGTAGAAAAAAGCTTCTTTTTTTGATTTTTGGAAGAAGAAAAGGCCTCTTCTTCTGATAATTTAACTCTATTTTGATAATAAGCACGAGCCTTTTGAAGAGTTTCTTTTACTTCTTCTACAGTTATATTTAAGCGAAGAGCAATTTTTTGGAAAGAAACTGGAGTTTGGTTAGGAAATCCGAGTGCTAGTGATAAGACAATTAACTCTTGGGTAGATAATACTCCTTTTAATTCTTCCAGTAACAAGATAATTTTAGTATTTTCTTCTTGTCTTTTTTTTTGTTTTTTTTCTTCTAATTCCCGCTTCTTTTTTGTCGCTACTTTGGTTTTTCCTTTTTCTCTTGCTTTTATCTTTCGTCTGTTTCTATCTTCTTTCTTTTTACTCTCATAATCCTGTTGTGAAAGCACCAATTGTTTTATAGCTCGTTCCGGAAAATCCATGTATCTTGCAAACAAAAAAATTTGACTATAAGAGCGCATTTTCGCAATTGCCTCTTTTTCAATTTGACCAATTCTTGCTTTGGTAAGACCATAGTATTCCCCGATTGCTTCTAATGATTTCGGTTCCTGATCATCGAAGCCGCAACGCATTTTTAATATTTCGATTTCTCTTTCTTTCAAATGACATTTCTTTAATAATTCTTGTACTTCTTCTTTCATCACCTCTTTTGCGATTTGTTCTTCTACATAAAGAGGACAAGCAATGGTCTCTTCCAAATTCTCTTCTAATATCGTTTGTTCACTTAAACTTCTCGTATCGTTATGAAGAGCGATAAAGGTGCGAAGCATCGCGGGTGAAATCTCCAACTCTTGCGCTAACTCCTGTATTCCTGGAATTTTTTTCCCTTGCTCTTTGTACTTTTTTATCAATTTTCGATAATTGATAAATTGTGGATAAACGTTATCCGGGAAACGAATATTTCGACTTTTCGAAGAAATAGCACGGATAATGGCTCTCTTGATCCAATAGGTAGCATAGGTAGAAAAAGCGACTCCCTTTTCTAAATTGTAGTTATCTACTGCTTTTATTAAACCAACATTTCCTTCTTGAATCAAATCCAAAAATTCCATGTTCGAAGAACGATAACTTTTAGCAATATGTACGACTAGTCTTAAATTTCTTTCAATGAACTCTTCTCTGGCAAGAGTATCCCCTGCTGCAACACGAAGGGCTAACGAACGCTCTTCTTCTTTCGATAATGGTGGTTTTAGTTCTAGTAAATAATCTTGTAGGGTGTTTACGCCTTCTTTTGTTGCCCCCAAAGAAAAATAATCAGATGAATTCTCTGACAATTGGGATAAATCATTCATTTTTTCAGCTCCTTTTTCTTTTAAAAAGTAGAAAGATGTTTTTGTAACATTTTAGACTGGTCCCCAAAAGAGGAATCCTCTTCTTTTTCGTTTCTTCTTTCCAGATCAGATGGTTGAGATTTTTGAAACTTACAACGTGGACAAAGACATTCGGTCGATTCTATTAGACCTTCTTTTTCTAAACGAGTTCTTATTACTTGCAAACTTTTTCTTAATAGTCTTGAAATATAAGATTGAGAAATCGAAAAACGTTCCGCCAACTGTTCTTGATTCCAAGTCGTATTTTCACAAAATCCAAAATAAAGAAAGAGAATTTCTTGTTCCCGAGGGGAAAATTCTTGCCAAATATGACGAATCTCTTCTAATAATTCTTGTTTTTCGTATTGAAGGGTGAAGTTTTCCTTTTCCTCTTTTAGAAGATCTTTTCGCAAATTCGTTTCTTTTTCGTCCATATAAGATTCCAAAGAAACTCGATATTCTTGCTTCTTCTCTTTTCTTAAATACATCAAAATTTCATTTCGAATACAGACTGTTGCATACGTAGAAAAACTTGCCCCTTTTTGGGGATCGTACGTATCGATACTTTTCATTAATCCTGTCAATCCAATCGATAATAGTTCTTCTGGATCTTGATTTATTTCTTTTATTTGATAGCGTATACAGTTTTTTATTAAATATATTCCGTCCACCAATAAAATATCTCTTGCTTGTTTGTCTCCTTGTTTTTGGAGGCGCCAATATTTTTGCTGTTCTTCCATCGTCAAAGCAGGCGGTAAATATTGTTCTAACCAAAATTTTTGATAATACATAGCTGTCCTCCTAGTAATCTCCAGTGTTTCTTTATTCTACCACTTTTTTTTCATTTGCACAAGAAAAAGATGATATTAATCATCTTTTCGTACATCAAAGAAAATAATTTTGTCATTTAATTCTGTTTCTTCTTTTAGAGCCTTATTCTTTACCATAGCGTTAGCAAGAGTTTCTTTTTGAATCATTTCTTGATAGTTTTCTAATACTTTTTCCATTTCCTCATCTGCTCGATATTCGATTACGATTCGGTCCGTTATTTCTAATCCTTTTTCTTTTCTTCTGTTTTGAATTTTACTGATCCATTCTCGAGCGTATCCTTCTTGTTTTAACTCTTCTGTAATCGTAGTATTTAATACAATGACTTGATTATTTTCACTTGAAGAGGAGAACCCTTCTTTCGCACTTACACGAATTTCAATCATTTCTAATTGAATTTCTTCTTCCTTATCTCCAACCATTAAAACGATTGGCTCTCCAGAGGATAATTTTTGAATGTCTTCGTTTGTTAATGTTTTTAATGCTTCTTGGAAATCTTTCATTCTACTTCCAAAAATCTTTCCGCATAATTTGAAGTTTGGTTTTACTTCATAATTCATATATTTACTTAAATCTTGATTAAAGACACATTTTTTTATTTTTTTCTCTTCTTGAATAAGCGCAGTGTACTCTTCTAGTTCTTCTTGTTTTCTTCCATCTAGAATGACTTCGGAAAGAGGTTGGCGCACCTTTATTTTCTCTTCTTCTCGAATTTTTCGTCCTAAAGATACTAAAGTACGAACCGTATCCATTCTGTTTTCTAATTCCAAATCAATTTTTTCTTCCTCTGCTTTTGGGAAATACGCTAGGTGAACAGATTCTTCGCCCGTTAAATTTTGATAAATTTCCTCTGTTACAAATGGCGTAATTGGAGCGGCAAGCAAGCAAACACCTTTTAAAACCTCGTAAGTTGTTTGATATACTGCTTTTTTGTTCGTTGTTATCTCACTTCCCCAGAAACGTTTACGCGATCTACGAATATACCAGTTTGATAAATCTTCGGATACAAATTCTACCAAAGCTTTTACTACTTTATTTAAATCGTATTCTTCATAAGAGGCAGTAACGGATTTGATTAAGTGATGATACTTTGATAAGATCCATTTATCGATAGTTTCTAACTCTTGGTAATCTACCTTATAGTCTCTTGGATCGATTTTATCAGTGTTTGCATATAAGCAGAAGAAACTATAGGTATTTTTAAGAGTAGATAAGTATTTTGAATATACTTCTTTTAATCCTTCTTCATCAAATTTAATAGGAGTCCATACAGGAGAGGTATAAGGAAGATAGAAACGAATGGTATCTGCTCCGTATTTTTCGATGGTTTCAAAAGGAGAGACAATATTTCCTTTGGATTTACTCATTTTTTTACCGTATTTATCTAGTAATAAATCGTTTACTAATACGTTTTTATAAGGGGACTTGCCCATGACAAAGGTTCCTAATACCATTAAAGTATAGAACCATCCACGCGTTTGATCGACTCCCTCACTGATAAAATCGGCTGGGAATTGATTGTGGAATAATTCTTGATTTTCAAATGGATAATGGTATTGGGCATACGGCATAGATCCAGAATCGAACCAGCAATCAATAACATCGGGAACACGCGTCATCTTTTTACCACATTTTGGACAAGTTAGATGAATTTCATCGACAAAGGGCCGATGAAGGTCGATCGTCTTAGGATCTACTTTTTCGATCGCTTTTTCAGCTAGTTCTTCGCGAGAGGCAATCATTATGTCTTCTCCACACTCACATCTCCATAAAGGAAGAGGAGTTCCCCAATAACGATTTCTAGAAATAGCCCAATCGTTTAAATTTTCTAACCAGTTGGCAAAGCGTTTTTCTCCAACGTATGCGGGATACCAATTTACGGTTTTGTTGTTCGCAATAATTTGATCTTTTAATTTCGTTACCTCTAGGTAGAAAGAAGGTTTAGAATAATAGATCAGTGGCGTATCACATCTCCAGCAATGTGGATAATTATGAACCATTCTAATCTTTTTAAATAGCTTATCATGTTCTTTTAAATACTTGATTACTTCGATATCGGCATCGAAGACAAGCATTCCTTTCCATGGTCCTTCGGTATATTTTCCATCTTCTCCGACTGGATTGAGATATGGCAAGTGATAGCGTTTTCCAACTTTCGCATCGTCTTCTCCAAATGCTGGTGCAAGGTGAACGATTCCTGTTCCATCTTCCATCGTAACATAAGAATCCGTCGTTACATAAAAGGCTTTTCCCTTTACTTCAATCTCTGGAATCAACTGTTCGTATTCCATGTATTCTAGTTCTTTTCCCTTATAGATTTCTAGTACTTCATACTCTTCTCCCAGTACTTTGGATGCTAGTTTTTCTGCCAAGATAAATTGATATCCTTGACTTTTTACTTTAATATAATTCTCTTCTGGATTAACACAAAGACCAACATTGGAAATTAACGTCCAAGGAGTTGTCGTCCATACTAAGAAGTAAACATCTTCACCCTTTTTCTTCATTGGAACAATAACCGTATCTACGCTTACTTCTTTATACCCTTGTGCTACTTCATGAGAGGCAAGTCCAGTTCCACAACGAGGACAGTATGGTAAAATTTTATGTCCTTCGTAGAAAAGTCCTTCCTTAAAAAACTTATTTAAAATCCACCACTCGGTTTCGATATAATTATTATCATAAGTGACATAAGGATGCTCTAAATCGATGAACTGTCCCATTTTTACCGTTAAATCAGAAAAGGCTTTTTCGTTTTTCCAAACGCTTTCCCGACATTTTTGGTTGAATTCTTTGATTCCATATTTTTCAATATCTTTCTTTCCGGAAAACCCAAGCTCTTTTTCTACTTGTAGTTCTACCGGAAGCCCGTGCGTATCCCATCCTACTTTTCTTAATACTTTGTATCCTTGCATCGTTTTATATTTACAAAAAACATCTTTTAAAAACTTTGCCATCATATGATGAAGTCCTGGAAGTCCATTGGCCGTTGCTGGTCCATCATAAAAGACAAACGTCTTATCCCGTGTTTCAATACAACGTTTTAAGATATCTTGTTTTCTCCATTGTTCGTTGATTGCATTTTCTACTACATTTACTTTCTCTTTTCTTAATTCTTTAAACATTCTGCTCTCCTCCTTCATTTGTCCAATAAAAAACGCGGCTTTTCGACATAAGGACGAAAAAACCGCGGTACCACCTTAATTCATAGAATTTTCTTCTATACACTTTTTTGGGATAACGGCCCATTACCCGACTTTATCTTATCCATAAAGCACAATCTCAAAAGTGATTCGAAAATAATAGTACCTCTTCTTTTCACCACCCAGAAGCTCTCTTTTCGTACTTCCTTATTTTCCGTCTTTCTCTCTTGTTTTTTGATTACTATAGCACATATCTTCTCTTAAATCAATAAAAATAAGAAGTATTTTCTTATTCTTTGTCTAATTCTTGTAATATGGCTTGATGAATGCGAAGTTCTAAATCATTAGCCTCTTCAATTGCATGAAATACAATTTCATCAGCGTTTTGCTTCGCTTCCTCTTCAATATTGTCGCTATTATCACGCTTTGTTAGACGTTCTTCCAGTCTTTCAATTATCTGTTTTTGCTGATCTAACTTTTTTTCCAAGTCTTCTAGCCGGGCAAGAGTTTTTTTTAAATAAGCCTCTACATCTTCTCTGGAGTAACCAAACATCTCTTGTCGAAACATCATTACCAGTTAAATTCGTCTTCTTCCTTATCCCTTTTTATTCCTTTATTCACAGACTTTGGATTATCATCACTGATTTTTCCATCGACTTTGACATTGTTTGGAGTACAAAGAAATACTCCTCCCCCTAATTTTTGTAGATCTCCACGGATGGCATAAAGCGTTCCACTTAAGAAGTCAATAATTCGTTTGGCTTGATCTGGTGTTACTCTTCTTAAATTCACAACGACTGTATTTCTTCTTTTCAAATGGTCGGCAATTTGGTTTGCTTCTGAAAAGGCACGTGGTTCTACCAAAATCATTTTACTAATTCCATTGTCGTCGGTTACTTCTTCTTTGTTTGTCTCATAATAAACATCTTCGGTTGTTTGTGCAGCATTTGTTTCTTCATTTATTCCTAAAAACCCCTTTAAGCCATTTAAAGCCATAATATCCCTCCATATCTTCTTAAGTAACATTATATCGAATTTCTTCGTAACTTGCAAGGGGTTGCCCATTCTTTTTTTGTGGTATTTTGTCTTTCTTTCTTCTTTTTCAAGTCTTCTTTTTCCTTTTAGGTTTTTGTCTGACACCAACTCTTTTTGATAAGAATAAACTATATTAGATGATAAGACAAAGGGGGAGAATTATGGAAAAAAACAAAGACTGTTGTTTTGCAAACATTTTGAAAGTAATCGATGTTTTGCAAAGAAATGCTGACCGATGTGAAAGTATTGATGAAACATGCACACGTCCTTTTTTAGGAACTTTCTTATCCAGTGCTGTTTACAATACTAGACCCGTTACTTTTTATACCAAAACGGGATCAATTTATAGCTTACCCTATACTTTCAATGGAGTAAGTGGAACCAGTTCTGTTTTTCGTATAGAAAAAGTAAAAGATTGCTGTGTTACCGTTTTGATTCTTGCACCAAACCCATCTGCTACAGATAGTCGTCCTTATATTTCCACGAATCAATTTGCAACGATTAATCTAGATTGCGTATGTGTGCTACAATGCTTAGCGGATGTTATCGTTGACAATGTATAAAGGAGGTGTATTTCAATGAGTTGTATAAATCATCAAGAAAATTGTGGATGTCTTCAAGATTTATTAAGCTTTATCGTCAAATTACAAAATTGCAGCGAAGAGTGTGAATTTTGCAATAATGGTT
>CALVKE010000056.1 GCA_944332535.1 uncultured Bacilli bacterium | reverse complement strand
AGACAATATAACGACGGTTATCGAAGCAGAAGAAAGAGACCGAAGATACCGTGAGAAGAAAGAAAATAAAACAAAACCACAAAAGAAAACAGTTCAAGAAGAGTTAAGAGAGCTAAGGGAAAAATATGAAAGAGAGGAGAAAAATGCAAAGGAGTGAAGTAACAAAATTGGTCGGTATGATTGATTTGAATTACAGGGGTTTTGTTAAAGATACTGATAGTTTTGTAAATGGATGGCAAAAAGCTTTAGCAAATTATGACTATCAAACTATTGAAGAACGTTTAAAAAAACTTATGGCTATGGAACAGTTTCAATACCAGCCACCTACATTACCGTTTCTTGTAAAAGATGTTCCAACAATTGACGAGCAAAAACGAAATGCAAATTTTTATTTTAGTTGCAATATTTGTGGAAGACTATTTCAAATGGAAAGTGAATATGAAAAACATTTTAGCAGATGTTCAAGTATTAGATATGTTATCAAACAAGCAAAAAAATATTTTGGAAAAGATATTTCAAGTAGCAAAAGAGAACTCTATGAGATGTCTGATGATGAATTTAATGCAAGATATATTAAACTTATTCGACACATTCATGAACATACTGAAAACGATTACGAAAAACAACTAATGGAACACATTATAAATCCACCAAGTGCAGAAGATGCCAAAAGATTTTTGAAAGGGGCTGTAGTATGAAGCCTAGAATACCAGGTACAAACCCTTTATTAGAAACAAGACGCGAAGCAAATGAAAGTGTCGATAGAAAAACAAAATATCTACAAATTATTGAAATTTTAACTGATGCAAAAGAAGCAATGTCAGCTAAAGAGATTGCAGTGGAAATGTACAAAAGAAAATATATTCCAACAACAGAAAGAAATTTCAGCGCGCCTAGACTTACAGAGTTATCAAAAATGGGAATTACGGAGTGTGTTGGTAAAAAGGAATGTGAATATACAGGCCATCCTGTAGGAGTGTATGCGTTATGCAAAAAGTAAGCTACGAAATTAGTAAACACAGAGAAAGCAAAGAATGGGTAGTATGGAAAATTAATACAGATCTTAGGCCAAAAGAAGGTCGTGGAGGAATGAGTACACGAGGAATTTTTAGAGGTACAAAAAAAGAATGCCAGGAAAAATTAAAGGAGATAAAAGAAAATGAGCGAAAAAGAACAAATAAGAATGTTAAAAAATGATAATTATTTACAATTCAAAAAAATCAAAAAGCTTGAAGATGAAAAAAAAGAACTTATGAGACAGCTAAAAGAGTCTGAAAAAAGTAAAACTTTTTGGAAAGATGCTTACAACAGACTAAAAGGAGATAAGTAGCCTTACATGACACCAAAAGAAATGAATAAATACGACAACGTATTAAAAAGTGTAAAAAGAAAATGTGTTTGCGGTAGACGAGTTTTTATAACAGAAAGAGGTTATGGCATTTGTGATTGGTGTGGCCATAAGGTCTTAGGAGACAAATTAAAATTTAAAGAAAAAATCAAAAATATGTTAGGAGGTAATAAGCAATGATAGACACAACAGAAGCAGGAGGAGGAATAAGAAGATGGAAGAAGCAAAGAAACTAAATATCTATCAAAAAATGTTAAAAGCAACAGAAAAGATTAGTAAAGTTGCTAAAAATTTGAAAGTTGATATAAGCAAAACAATGAGTTATAAAGCAGTAAGTGAAGCAGACATCTTAGATGCAGTAAAACCAGTTGAAGCAGAGTTAGGCATTTATAGCTATCCATTAAAACGAGAGATAATCGAAACAAACATTTTAGACACGGTAAAAGAATACAACGGCAACCGTACAGAAAGTAAACAGTTATTTATGAGATTAGAAGTTACATATCGTTTTGTAAATGTTGATAATCCTGAAGAATTTGTTGATATAACTAGCTATGGTGATGGTGTTGATAGTCAAGATAAAGCTCCCGGAAAAGCTATGACTTACGCCGATAAATATGCACTAATGAAAGCTTATAAAATTGAAACTGGAGATGATCCAGATAAAGATCCGAGTGGCGAATTAAAGGGAACAAAAAGACAAAGTGAACCTAAAAGAATAGTAAAGGCTACGGCGAGTCAAATTGAA
The DNA here is from genome assembly GCA_944332535.1 of uncultured Bacilli bacterium. GTDB lineage: Bacteria > Bacillota_I > Bacilli_A > RF39 > UBA660 > MGBC162581. The sequence goes on along the minus strand of CALVKE010000056.1, from coordinate 429 downwards.
ACTATGAAAAAATTATACTCAGAAGAAGAGTTACAAAAAGCTTTATCACTTGTTAAAAGAGAAAAATTAGAAGATATGACAGTTTATGAAGCTAGTAATTTAATTTCAAAAAGAGCAAAGAAAGAAGAGGTAAAAGAAAATGAATGATTTAGTAGTAATAACAACAGACAATAAAATCGTTTTGAATGATGATTATGTGTCAGATTACAAAAAACTTTACAATTTAAATAAAAAGACTGAATTAGCAACAAAGGAAGTAAATCAAAGAGTTAAAGACTTTATGGAAGCAAATGGATTAGAGACTTTGGCTGCAAATGGTTTAGTCTTTACATATCGGAAAGGAACGGTAAGAACTTCATTAGACAGTAAAAGACTAAAAGAGGAATTGCCAGACATTTATGAGGAATTTTCTAAAACAAGTCAAGTTGC
>CALVKE010000055.1 GCA_944332535.1 uncultured Bacilli bacterium | reverse complement strand
AAGCAAGGATTTTTAACGGATATTGTCGATGCATCTGTTTCATTTCGAATACGAAAAGGATTAATCCAGGCATGAATTTGAATGTTGTTTTGATGGGCTTTTTCAATGAAATAAGCAAGAACGTCCCATTCTAAGGATGCTTCCTCATCTCGCGTTACCATATAATTGGTTGGAAAGACGGAAGAGGGATAAAGAGAGTCCGAGAAGCTACGAACATGAAGTAAAATCCAATTAAATTGATCGTTTTTTACGTTCTCAATCATGGCATCAATTTGTTTTTGTTGTTCTTCTTGTGGCTTGTCCCCTAAATACTCATTTAATTCAATATAGGAAATATAAATCGCTCTTACCTCCTCTTGTTTTTTCTCCTCTTCTTTTTCTTGGGGTTCCAATTTTAATAAAGTAAGCAGTACTAATACAATAAAAACAACGATTACGCTCTTTTTCATAACTCGTCTCCTTTAATTTATCCTATTCTTTTTTTCAAAGAAAAAGTACACAACTTTTATTTTTTGTGTACTGCTTTTTCATTTTGATTTTTGGGATCTAATTTTTCTCGATACTTACTTAAAATGACTTCGATGATAAAGAAGAAAATAGCAAATAACGGAGTAATTTCGATCCAAAGTGTTAGGATAGAAAAACATATGGTTAAAAGTCCAAATAAAATGATAAGAACTTTTAATATTTTTCGTAATTTCACTGCTTGTATTTTTTCTTGATTAGTTTTTGGTGACATATTCTTCCCACTCTTTCTCTTTCCAACCAATGAGCATTTGTTTTTCCGTAATTAGAAGAGGACGTTTGACAAGCATTCCATCACTTGCCAATAAACGATATTTTTCTTCTTCGCTCATACCAGGTCTTTTTTCTTTTAGATTTAGACTTCGGTAAAGCATTCCACTGGTGTTAAAAAGACGATCTATTTCTATATTGTACTTTTCTTTCCACGCTTTTAATTCTTCTTCTGTAACACGCTCTTCTTTGATTTTGCGAAAGCTATAATCGATGTGATGCCTTTTTAAATATTCCTCTGCCTTTTGGCAGGTAGAACATTTTTTATATCCGATCAATAAAGGTTTCATGAACGAAATATCCTTTTTATCTCTTTTAAATCTTTTCGAATACAACAATAATTAATAATATCAAGGCACGCATATACGATTAAAAAGATTCCAATAATTTGTGTAATAGCAATGGCTCCTTCAAATGGATTGACGATGAATAAAATTCCGCAAAGTATCATTAAAATAGATACGATCATGGAGTAAATTGGAGCTTTTGCTTTGTTGTCTTTAATTTCAATCGCATATTTTAATTTAATAATTCCACTAATTACAAAGTAAATTCCTAAAATAAAGGGAAGAACACTAATGATTGCCGTTGGATTTAAAATGAGAACAAATCCTGCAACAATAGCAATAATTCCATAAATAAGTTCTACTCGGTAACTAGCATCCACATCTCCTCGAAAATAATTGATGAGAGAAAATCCTCCATTTAATAGTAAGATAATTCCAATAATACTAGAAATTAAATTGATTGTTCCTTCGGTACGAAAGACTAAAAACATTCCTAGAATCAAAAAGACAATAGAGGAAAAAATACTAAATCCAAATATTCTTTTAATTAACTGATTCATTTTATCAACTCCTATTTCATTACTATTATAATATGTTTTTCTAAAATTTGAAATATCTATTTAACAAGTTTTAAAAACTCTTTTGGAATTTTTTCTTCAATTTTAATTTCTTTTTTGGTAACGGGATGAAGGAATACGAACCGAGTAGAGGCAAGCGCAACACGATGAATTGGGTTGGTGTGCGCATAATATTTTTTATCTCCTACGATTGGATGTCCAATGTGGGAAAAACTTGCTCGTATTTGATTTTTTCTTCCGGTTGTAATTTGAATTTGTAACAAAGCATGACTATCGTTTGATTTTTTTACTTGATAGTTGGTAACTGCTAGTTTTCCGTGCCCTTTATCCGTAACAGTGACGTTTTTTTCTTGGTGCTCTTGCAAATAGAATTTTAACGTTCCCTCTTTTGGTTCTGGCAATCCTTCCACAACAGCAGTATATTCTCTTACCTTTACGAGTTGATTCCAATTATCTTGCAAATTTTTTGCTAAGGATTCTTGTTTTACAAATAGAACAATTCCACTTGTTTCTTTGTCTAAGCGATGTACGACGTACAAGTTCTCCCCTTCTCGTTTGGCTTTCAAATAACGAAGAGCTTCTTGATATAATGTATGTTCTTGCAAGTTCGGAGAAGACGTTAATAAACGTTCTTTTTTGTGAACGATTAGAAAATCTTGGTCTTCGTATAAAATGCGAAATGGCGCATGTACTTTTCTTGTGTTTGTAATTAGAATGCTGTCTTCTTTTTTTAAAGGAAAGTCATACTTCGTTTCTACTTTTCCATTGACCAAAACGTTTTCATACTTTAATAATGATTTACACTTATTTTTGGCATAGCTCGTATTTTCTATTAAATACTCAAGTAATTTTCCCTCTCTTGTTACGATCATTTCTTTTTCTTTCATTTTATCCCTCTTTCTTTTTTCATTATATATACTACGACTGATGACGTTACTTCCCTTTTTTTGAAATTCTCGATTTAAGTATTCATAATAGGTTCCAGGAGTGATGAGACCATTCATCTTTAATAGATCGATTCCACTTTTTCCAATAATACGATCCGCAAGAAGACAACAGTTTGTTCCTAATACAAAATAAGTTTTGTATTTTCCTTTTTGAAACTTGTAAAACTTGGCTTCGGTTCTTCGATACAAAACACTCGCATAATCTTGAACTTCTTGTTTTTCTTTCGAAGGTGCTTTTCGTCTTTTCAATTCTTCCAAAGGACAGTACCATCTTACCAATTCTTGTTTTAATTTGGTAATTTCTTTTTGAACATTTTCCTTTTGCTGTTTACTCAAACTTAATCCGAATACAAAAAGTGTTTTATTACTGTGTTCTATACAAAATGGAATGTATTCTTCTTTTCGGGTGAAAAAAACTACTCCATCCCCTATCAATTCATGGTATTTTCGGGATGATTCATCATAATTTCCATAGGAGATTACCTCGTCTTCAAAACATAAATCAACATGTCCTGTTCGGTTAAATCCGTTGGGACTTACGTGAACAAATACTTCTAAATCTGGTTTTTCCTCTTTGTTTTTCTTAACAAATGGAAAATTCTTCTCTTCGACTCGAAGCATATCATTAATTTTATTAAGCACCATATAAGGAATAAAACATTCGATAAAAACTGGCAAAGAAAGGCGAATTTTTCTTTTTATTCTATCCTTATAGTTAGTAGGAAAACTTAACACAATCCCATCCCACAAATAGCGAAGTCCTAGTAAAACAAAATAGATACCAACAATTCGTAAAAATATTCGAATGTTTTTTAACGGGAAAAATACCAAGAGGAAAAAGGCTGCAAGATAAAAAAGCAAGTAAAATCCTTTGGCTATTTTCCCAGAATCTTTGGTTTGTATTAAAATAATGAAATCGATTCCCTGTAAAACGGCATTAACTAGAAAATAAAATCCTACGACTATCGGTAAAATAGAATAGGAAATATTCGGGTGAAGAGATAGGAAAAGTGCGAATAAAAAGTGAAACAGTGCCGAAGAAAAACTGGTGTCCTTCTTTTTTTGAAAAAAATAAAAAATAAAGTCTTTTATACCAATAATTAAAAATAAATAGATGAAAATATTCATCGATAAAAAATAAAAACGGTCATTTAGGAAGAAAAGAACAATTCCAAAAAGGAACAAAACAAATCCTGTAACGAGAGAACTTGTACTTTTAAAATATTCGTCGAAATTCTTCATTCCTACCACCAACAATTGTTAGTTTACCATAAATTCTATAAAACTACAACCATCTACATTCGAATCGTAAGGAAACTATATTTTTCCCTTTATTAATCAGTAAATCAATTTAACTAAACTTTTCGTTTATTGAAAATATTGTTAAATTTTGGTAATCTTGTATATATAGTGATGCAGGGAATGCAGTGAATGAGGTAGTAAACTATGAATCAAGAAAAGACAGGAAAATTTCTAGTTAGTTTGAGAAAGGCAAGAGGCTGGACACAAAAAGAAGTTGCAAAGCGAATTGGTGTTACAGAACAAGCTGTTTCAAAATGGGAAAGAGGACTAGGATTTCCGGACGTTTCTTTATGGAAAGTAATTTGTCAAACATATGATATTTCCTTGATGGAACTTATGCAAGGGGAAATAATAGAAGAACAAGAAGAAAGAAAATCGAATCAAAGACCGAGTGTCAATGACGTCTTACAAGAAACTTTGACTCGTTCTGATGAGAAGATTCAACAATTTCGTATCAAGAATCTCGTTTTGTTAGCAGTGATTGCTATTGCTTTATATATTATTTCGTTAGCTTTAGAAACAAAGATCATTAATCTTATTTTATTTGGAATAGCTTCCTTGATTGTTATTTACTTTTTAGGAATGATTCTTAAGAAATGGAATTATGGAATTCGTTTTACAATGATTGCCGGAATTCTTTTAGGAGTTACCTT
>CALVKE010000054.1 GCA_944332535.1 uncultured Bacilli bacterium | reverse complement strand
CTCGTAATTCATCCAGGTTATCTACATGAAAAACAAAAGGTTCTTGAATCATTCCTACTTCATCATACATAGGAAATGCATTCTCTAGTATTATAGCATTTTCTTCTTCTAATTCCACTCGTAAATTCCCCGCACGAATAATATGTCGCCTCGTTCCAGTTAAAGTAACATGAATAAACGCATAGGAAACACTCAAAAAGATAACAAAAATACTCGTCAAAAACACAGCAATTTTAGCAACTTGCTTCTTTTCTTCCCGGCTCATTTTTCTCTTCCTTTCCTTTGTTTTAGAAGGTTGGGTTAGTTTGACCCCCCCCCCCAGATTCTTTTTAACTTACGATACATCTTCTTACTTCCCTTCTATTTTATACCTCCATTATAATCTCTTTTCCTTCTCTTTTCAACTACTTTAAATAAATTTGTAATCATTATTTATATTTTTCTAAAACAAAAAAGTGACACTTCAAAAATCAGAATCATACTGAATTTCGAATAGTCACTTTTTATCTTGCTTCTTCTTGCGCACGAGTTTCACGAACTACCGTAATTTTAATCGTACCAGGATATTGCATCGTCTCTTCGATCTTTTCTTTCATTTCACGAGCAATTTGATGAGCACGCAAATCATCGACTTCTTCTGGTTTGACGATTACTCTTAATTCACGTCCTGCTTGTACCGCATAAGTTTTTTCAATTCCTGGAATATCATTTCCTACTTTTTCTAATTGCTCCAAACGTTTGATATAATTTTCTAAGGAATCATTTCTAGCACCAGGACGAGAGGCAGACAATGCATCTGCAATAGCTACAATAATTGAAATCACACTAGTTGCTTCTTTATCTCCATGATGAGATTCAATGGCATTAATCACTACATCCGGTTCCTTCATCCGACGAGCAAGATCAGCACCGATTTCTACATGGCTTCCCTCAACCTCATGATCGATCGCTTTTCCAATATCATGAAATAGTCCAGCACGTTTGGCAAGAAGAACATTTTCTCCTAATTCTCCTGCTAAAATACCAGAAAGTTGAGCCACCTCGATCGAATGTTGCAAAGCATTTTGACCATAACTCGTCCGAAAGTGAAGTTTTCCTAAAATAGGAACTAACTCAGGGTCTACTTTCGTAATACCAAGTTCAAATAAAGCATCGTTTCCATATTCCATAATTTTCGCTTTCATATCTTTCGACACTTTATCGTAAATCTCTTCGATTCTAGTCGGATGGATTCTTCCATCTTTCAATAACGTCTCTAGCGTCACACGAGCAATTTCTCGTCTTAACGGATCAAAACTAGATAATACGACAGCTTCTGGAGTATCGTCAATAATCAAATCTACTCCCGTAATCGCTTCGATCGTTCGAATGTTTCTTCCTTCTCGTCCAATAATTCGTCCCTTCAAATCATCATTGGGCAAATTCACAACAGTGACCGTTTGATCACTAGAAACATCACTAGCAAACTTTTGCATCGAAGAAACTAGCATGTCTTTGGCTTTTTTATCCACTTCTAGTTTTGCTTCATTTTCTCTTTCTTTAATATAAGAAGTAATTTCCAAACTGAGAGATTCCTCTACTCTCTTCATCACAAGTTCTTTCGCTTTTTCTTTCGAAATCCCTGATATTTGTTGTAATAAGAGTAATTGTTCCTCTCTAATTTCTTCCACTTTTACCTTTTCGTTTTGGAGCTCTTCCTGTTTCTGATTCATTCGCTCTTCTTTTTCATCAAGAGATTCCTCCCGTTTTTGATAAAGTTCCTCCCTTTTTTCCATATTTTTTTCTCTTTGCAGGATTCGCTCTTCCAATTCTTTCATCTCTTGCTTTTTTTCATTCTTTTCTTTTTCTAGTTCCACTTTAATTTTATGAGCTTCTTCTTTTGCCTCTAATATACTTTCTCTTTTTGCTTTATCTGCATCGTGTTTGGCTTTTTCTAAAATAGCTTCCGCCCGAAGGGTAGCATTCTTCTCTCCTAAAAATCCAAATACACGACAAAGTACAAAACCGACAATGATTCCAATAACGATCAGTAAAATGGAGATTAAAATATCCATGTTTTTCCCTCCATTTCCTACAAACTGAAATATCATAATAAATCATAATATTCAACTCTATTGTAAGGGGAATCGCGGAATAAGTCAAGGAAAACTAAAAAAGAAAAAAGGAAGAAAACTTTCTCCTTTCTAAACAAATATCCGATAAATACTCGCTGTCAAAAAGCATAACAAACTTCCTACAACAAGCGGTAAAACGAAGGAAAGCAATGTCCATTTGACACTTTTCGTCTCATGATAGATCGTGAGCATACTAGTGGAACAGGGGAAATGAAAAAGAGCGAATAAAATCGTACAAAAAGCCGTGAGCGTCGTCCATCCGTGATCGATAAACAAAGTTTTTAACGCGGCGAAAGAAGTATACTCTTGCATTGTTCCGGTTGCCAAATAACTCATAATCATAATAGGAATAACAATTTCGTTTGCGGGAAAGCCTAAAAAGAAAGCCGTCAAAATAACACCATCCAAGCCTAATAATTGTGCAAACGGATCTAGAAAATTCGTAACATAAGATAAAATAGAATGGTCAGAAATTTCTACATTAGCAAAAATCCAAATAAGAATACCTGCGGGAATACTTACCAAGACGGCTCGTTTTAACACTTGAAATGCTTTATCTTTCAAGCTCCGAACAATCGTTTTTAGAATTTCCGGTTTGCGAAAAGGAGGAAGTTCTAAAGTAAAACTGGTTCTTTCTCCTTTTAACAAGGTTTTCGATAATACATACGAAAGAAAAAACGTCATCAGGCAAGCAAATAAAACAAAACCAGTTAAGTAAAGCATTTGAAGAAGAGTCGCTCCAACTCCGGCACTACTTCCTAAAAGAAACATCGAAATAAGAGCAATTAACATTGGAAAACGACCATTGCAGGGAACAAAACTATTCGTAAGAATGGCCAAAAGTCGTTCCTTTTTCGAATCGATAATCCGCGTTCCCGTAATTCCAACCGCATTACAACCAAAGCCCATCATCATAGTAAGCGCTTGCTTCCCACAAGCTCCGCATCGTTGAAATATACCATCCATATTAAAAGCGACCCGCGGCAAATACCCCAAATCTTCTAAAAGAGAAAACATAGGAAAAAAGATAACCATCGGTGGAAGCATGACAGAGACGACCCATGAAAGCGTTTTAAAAACTCCTAACACAAGTAAAGAGGTAATAAAGGAAGGAATATGTAACAGAGAAAAAAGCGAAAGAAGAAAACTCTCCAAGCGCGCAAACAAAGAAAATAACAACTCCGAAGGATAATTGGAAAAAGAAATGGTCAAGAAGAAAACAACCATCAACATCAAGATCATAATAGGAATACCATATTTTTTACTCGTAAGAATGCGGTCCCAAGAAAACGAATTCGAAGATTTTTGCTTCATTTCAACGACCGCATCGACTACCTCTTTTTGCTGCCTTGAAAAATCCTCACTAACAAAGTCTAATAGCTGATTACGAGTAATGCCCTTTTCTTGCCAATCTCGTCGTACCAAGAAAAGAAGATTTTGAAGATGTTTATCTTCTTGAAAATTATAATGCAAAAATTGCGATACCAAAACCAGAAAGGACTCCGGTTCTATCAAAAGACGAAAAGCCAACCAACGCGAGCAAACCGGAAGATCAAGGGAAGTAAGGTATTCTTCCAAAAGACAGGTAGCCTCTTCCAAAAGTGGATGATAAGAAACTTGATAAACAGATTCGTTTCTTTTTTCTAACGTCTCATAAATAGCCTCTTTTAATTCTTCCAATCCCTCATCCCGCCGAGCTGAGGTTAAAACAACCCTCACCCCAAGAAGAGAAGACAATTCTTTGGTCTTTATTTCAATTCCCTTTTTCCGAGCTTCATCCATCAAATTAATACAAACGACGACTTGCTTGGTATACTCCAAAATCTGAAAAACAAGATTCAAGTTTCGCTCCAAAGAAATCGCATCGACTACCACAACCACTAAATCATGGGGAAAAAAGAAAACAGTATCACGTGCAACCTCTTCTTCTTTCGAATGACTGTTCAAAGAATACGTACCCGGTAAATCGTATAACTCATAATCATGATCCCGATAAGAAAACACACCCATCGCCGTATCTACTGTTTTCCCTATCCAATTTCCCGTATGTTGATTTTCGCCCGAAAGATGATTAAAAACGGTGCTTTTTCCGACATTCGGATTTCCAGCTAACAAAATTTTATATTTCATCCCAAAACCCTCTCTACTAAAATCTTACGAGCATCCCCTCTGCGAATTGCCACAACACTATTTTTAATTTTATAAGCAAACGGTCCTCCAAAAGAACTGGAAAGTACACACTCTACTTGACTTCCTTTAGTAAAACCAAGATCCAAAAGTCTTCTTTTTACTTCTAAATCATCGGCAATTTGATAAATTTTGCCTTGATCTCCCACCATAAGTTGAGAAAGTTCTATCATAAATTCTTCATCCCTTCTAAAATTATCATAAGTTTCCCTCATCTAACTTACAATGTAATATATGTCGCAAGAAAAGGAAGGGACTGGGCAAATGGAAGAAAATCAATTTTTTACACTAACCGGTTATCAACTACAAGAAAACAAAAAAATTACGCACGCCATGGAAGATTATTTAGAAATGATAGAGAGAATTCGCCAAGAAAAAAACAATATCCACGTAAAGGATATTGCTTCCAAATTAAATGTACGAGCATCTTCTGTTACCAAAATGATGCAACGCTTAAAAGAAAATCATTTGGTAACCTTTGAAAAATATGGAATCGTACAACTAACCAAAAAAGGAAAAGAATACGCAAAATATTTTTTATATCGACACAACTTATTAGTCTCTTTTTTTCAAAAGCTAAACCAAAAAGACTATTCGTTAAAACAAGTAGAAAAAGTAGAACATTTCTTAGATGTCATAACCCTTCAAAACATTGAAAAATTAATGAACTCCACATGGTTTTAACAAATCTTTTACCATATTTTTTAATATTTGATACTGTCTTTTATTAGCTGCCACTAAAACAATCTCTTTTAAATATGGATTTCTTCCTAAATTTTCTAATACGGTAAGAAGAACAGAAAAATTAAAAGAATTACTTTTATTAGACGAAACAAAAGCCATATCGATCACTACTTTTGAAATTAAATTCTTTTCAATCATGGAAAAGCATTCGTTCAACTGATATTCCACTTGAAATTCTTCTTTAGACGTGATTGCTTTTTTATAAGTAAGAGGGGCAAGAGAAAACTGCACATAATCCGGAGTTAGCGAGAAGAATTGCTCTTTTCCAACCGACAAAAAGGCAGCATCCGCTTGTACAAATGAAGTGGGATTTCCTTCTTTCAATTTTACACACTTACGAAGTAACTTCTGAATGTTTCCATAATTGCATCCTAGGGGGGTATTCTCATAAAACAACTTGGCTAAACGTAAAAAGTTATGATCCATAGGGACAAAGTCATTATCAAAGTAAAGAGTAGCACGTCGACAAAAAGGGCAAAGACACTGACCTTTTTTATTGACGTATTTAATAGCATCGATATAAAACACTTGCAGACAATGGTAACATGCTGCAATATTATTGGTAGATAGTTTACTCTCTTCATCATACTCTTTTAAATGGCCGATTTCCTCTAACATTTCGGATAAAGTATAATTAGTCTCTGGCATAGAATTATCCGGAATTTTTAAAAGAGCATCAATAATCAAAATAACTTTATTATTCTTGATTTTCTCATGGTTTAAAATGCCCGCTAGTAAAATTCTTAAATCTTCTTCCGAAAGATGCGAAATATCGCTATCTTTAATCACATCATAACGATCTTTATAATTCTTTGGAAGAACAAAATAAGTATTTACATCTCGGATTAATTCCGGAATTAATTTAATTTTTAATCCTTTATAACGTTTTAACCACCAATACTTCATACCTGCACCCCCTATTACTTATCATAACAAAATATCTGCAATCTCATCCCAACTGTGAACTCGAAGAATTCCTCGCTTTTTCAAGTCTTGATCCGTATACTTTCGATTATGATATCCATCCATCAAAAGTTTCAACTTTCCTAACCCCTTTAAATTTCCTACCTTATCATCAATCTTAATATCACAATCTATTAAATCTTTACGGCTAGTAAAAATAAAATTTTTCGGATCCAAAAAAGGAAGATTCTTAATTAACCACATATGTTTGGTATTCGTAACGACTCCAGACTTTTCTGGTACCCGTTTATCAAGATAAGCACTACAAATATAAATTTCATATTTTTCCGATAACTTTTGAATCGTCTCAATCGCATGTTCTTTCACTTTGGCATAATCGTAGACGTTAACATGATTATAAAAATAATCCAAATAATCTGCCACTTTATCTTCGGGAAGCAAACTTTCCACAAAATAATCTTCGGTATCTTCATAAGTATAGTTTGTTCCCATATATTCATTTAATACTTCCAAATAGCCACCTTGCACGATGGTGTCATCTAAATCTATCATGATTTTTCGCACTATTATCACCTTTAGTTTTCATTGTAACATAAAACAACCGTTTTTGACTAGTCCTTTATTAGAATCAAAAATATTTTTTGAAAAAGGATAGAAAAACATGTTACAATAAAAAGGAGGTGAAAAAGATGAAGATTTCCATTCTAGGAACCGGTGCCTATGGACTTAGTCTGGCATTTCATTTACTAGAAAATGGCCACGATATTATAATGTGGACAGCATTTGAAGAAGAAAAAGATGCAATCGAGAAAACAAGATACAATCAAAAAGTACTAAAGGATGTGAAAATTCCGGAAGAAATTAAAGTGACTACCAATTTGGAGGAGGCTATTTTAGGACAAGATATTATTGTCGTTGCCGTTCCAGCACATGTAGTAAATAGTATTAGTAAACAAATGATGGGGAAAATCGATAACCAAATTTTAGTGATTGCTTCCAAAGGAATTGAACAAAACACTTGTCTTTTCCTAGAAGATGTCATTGCGAAATATAATCCAAGAGAAAATATCTGCGTTATGGCAGGAGGATCCTTTGCAATCGATATCATTCATAAAATGCCAGTCGGGCTTTCCATTGCTTCTCAAAATGAACAAGCCATCGCAATCGTTAAAAAAGCCTTTGAAAACGAACATTTCAAATTAAGACCAACCAAAGATACGGTCGGAGTACAAATTTGTTCAGCAATCAAAAACGTTATTGCAATTGCAGCGGGAATGTTAGATGGAATGAAGGCAAGTGAATCGACCAAAGCGATGTTTATCACAGAAAGTTTACACGACATCATGGAATTGATTTTCCATTTAGGAGGAAATCCAAAAACGATTTTATCCTTTTCTGGATTTGGAGACATTTTATTAACTTGTACCAGTGAAAAATCTAGAAACTTTACCTTTGGACAAACCCTAGCAACGAAATCCAAAGAGGAAATCGAAGAGTATAAAAGAACCCATACGATCGAAGGGTTATATACACTAGAGTCCATTCATCAACTGATTCAAGATAAACAAGTAGACATTGGAATTATCGATTTAATCCATGAAATCATTGATGGAAAAAAAGAACCAAAAGAATTATTCACATTCTTAATCGAAAAAGAATAAAAAAGTAAGAATCGACCCAAGCAAGGGGATTCTTACTTTTTTTATTCCTCTTCTTCCTTTTTAGGAGAAGAAGAAGGAATCGTATAATAAACTCTTTCTTTTTTTAATTGTTTTACTTCTTCTTTCAACTCTTCCGTTTCTTCTTGTTGCTTACTTGCTTGCTCTTCCAGTCTTATAGCATCTAATTTTAATTGATGATTCTCTTCTTTCACATCACGTGTTTTTCGAACAAGCTTCATCGTATAATGAAATGCCGCTATTACTCCAACACCTATCGCTAAATTTTTGACAATTTTTTTCAACTGACATCCTCCTTAATGGGTACGCAAATTATGAATACGTTCTTGGAAATCCTCGCCAGTGGTGATATAACTTCCGCTGACCATAATATCGACTAAATCCTGTACCCCTTCTTTGGTAATATTGTTAATACCACCATCGATACTTAATAGAATATCACTTTTTTCATAAGTTTTCAATAGATTTTTAATGGCTAACACCCGAGAAGGAGTATTCTCTAAAAACTCTTGCCCTCCTCTTCCTGGCTCTACACTCATAACCAAGATCAAATCTATTTTTTCAAGGTATGGTTCCAACAAAGCAATAGGAGTATCTGGTTTAAGGGAAAGTCCTGCTTTAATACCATAAGAATGAATCAAGTCAATTAACTTAGAAATATCTTTTTTTATCTCTACATGAAGAGTAATAAACTCTGTATTTAATGTGGCAAACTGACGAATTAGTTTTTCTGGATTTCTTGTCATAAGATGAACATCCAAACGTTTTGAAGTATATTTATAAATCGTTTTTAATTGACGAAACGAAAGAGATTTATAAGGAACGAATCTTCCATCCATATAATCGACATGAATATAATCAACATCGGTTACGTTTAATTTTCTTAAATCTTTCGCTTTGTCGTAACTACTTAAAAACGAAACAGAAATTTTCATGTTTTCCTTCACCTACTTTTCTGTTTGAAATCTTTTATAGTTTTCATAGCGACTTGCTAATATTTTCCCCTCAGAAACAGCCTTTTTTACTGCACATTCTTTTTCATTTAAATGATTACAGTCCGGATAAGGACAAGGAAAGTTTTGAAACTCGACAAAAGCATCGCGAATCTCAGAAGGAGAAAAAGAAGAAATATCAAGAGAAGAAAACCCAGGAGTATCCAAAACTTTTCCCGAAAATAAGCGAATCAACTCGACATGACGCGTCGTATGTTTTCCTCTTCCGAGGGCCTTCGAAATCTCCCCTGTTTCTAGATGAAGATGAGAGTCCAAGCGATTTAAAAGAGAAGATTTCCCCGCTCCCGTTTGACCAGTAAAGACACTCGTCTTCCCTTTAAATTTTCGTTTGATTCGAAAAAGCTGATGATTTCGAAGCGTCGAATAACCAATTTTTTTATAATAACGAAGAATCGCATTCATCTTCTTTTTTTCCTCTTTGGTAAGTAAATCGTATTTAGTAAAACAAAGAATCGGTTCAATATGATGAACATGCATAACAACCAATAATTTATCCAAAAGATAAGAAGAAAAATCAGGACTTTTTACACTAGTAATTAAAAAGGCTTGATCGATATTGGCAACGAGCGGACGAACCAACTGATTTTTACGAGGAAGAACCTCTAAAATATAACATTGCACATCGTCAATTCGGACAAAGTCACCCACGACAGGAGTGATGTTTTGATTTCGAAATTTCCCACGTGAATGACATTCATAAATTTGCCCGTTGGCCTCTACAAAATATAAATTACTTAAAATTTTAACAATTTGACCTTCCATTTTTCCCCCTATGGCATTAAATCGCCAAGTCCGCCTTCTTCTGTTGGATCGCTAGACTCTTCTGGTGCTTCTGGCACTTTGGCAATGACAACTTTTAAAGTTACTCCTTTTTTAATTGGAGAACCAGGAACTCTGGATTGACTAATCACCGTTCCCTCCGCATATTGTAACGTCTCTTCATACTCCACTTTCAAAGTAACGCCATATTTATCACAAAATGCTTGCACATCTTCTAACGTGTAGGCATCTTCTACAAAGTCTGGATATCCCTCTAAAATATTTGGAATATATAAAGTAACGCTATCTCCTTCTACTAATTTGGTACCTGCCGGCTTATCTTGTTCGATAATCTCTTGTTCATCGTACTCTGTAACATCATCGACATCTTTCTTTTCAATGGTTACTTTTAAACCGTACATATTTTCAAGGATCGTTTGAATTTCAATGTAGTTTTCTCCAACAAAGTTTTCCATGACATAAACATTGGATCCAAGAGACTCAAAAATAGTAATCGTGGTTCCCTTTTTAATACTTCGACCAGCACTAGGAGAAGTTCTAATAACATCTCCCTTTTCCACGGTTTCACTTGCTTCTTTTTCGGTTTCTACCGCAACTTCAAATCCCGCTTCTTTCAACTTGTTCTCTGCTTCTACTACCGTTAAATTAGAAACGTCTGGAACTTTAATATCTGGAATAGCCGTTAATTTCGGAATTAAAATAACAGCAATAACAATAATCAATACTAGAAAAGCAACAATGCTCATCAAAATCCAAATAACACGGTTCCCTTTCTTAATACTTTTGTCTTCTTCCTCTTTTTCTTCTACTTTCTCTACTTTAACAGCAACTTCTTCTTTTTCCGCATCCTCCGCCTTTTCTACTTTAGGAGAGACTTCGGCACTAACCGTTTTCTTTTTCACGACAATTTTCTCCTCATTTTCATGCTCTGGATATTTAAAAATAAGACGTGGTTCATTCATTCGATCATCATTTAGTGCTGTTAGTAAATCCGCATGCATCTCTTTCGCATCCGCATAACGATTTTTCGGATTTTTCGCAGTCGCTTTTAGAATAATATTTTCAACACTCTGAGGAATCGATGGATTCTTCTTTCGCACACTTGGAATTGGATCGTGCATTTGTTTCAAAGCAATCTCTACGGCATTGTCTCCTCGAAAAGGAAGAGATCCAGTCAACAATTCATAAAACAAAATTCCCATCGCATAAATATCACTTCGAATTGTAGAACCTTTTCCACTTGCTTGCTCTGGCGGAATATAATGTACACTTCCCATAACCGAATTGGTCTGAGTAAGCTGCGTACTATTTAACGCAACAGCAATTCCAAAATCGGTAATTTTAACCGTACCATCTTCTTTGATCATGACATTTTGTGGTTTCAAATCGCGGTGAATAATATAACTGTCGTGTGCTTGGGCAATTCCATCCGTAAGTTGCAACATGATATCAATTGCTTCACTAAGAGTGATACTTCCCCGTTTCTTAATCAACTGCTTTAAGGTTTTTCCCTCAATATATTCCATGATGATATAATAAATACCATCGTCTTCTCCTACATCGTACATTTCTACAATATTAGGATGGGATAAACTAGACGCCGAAAGCGCTTCTCTTTGAAACCGACGAACAAATTTTTCATCATTCGCCAAATCCCCTCGTAATATCTTAATCGCAACTTTTCGATTTAAAATCGTATCATATCCCACATAAACATTCGCCATTCCACCTTCGCCAATGCTTTTTAGAATTTCGTAGCGACCACTAATCATTTTCCCCTTTTCAATCATTTACTTCACCCTCTTTAATTTTTAAATAGGCGATAGAAATATTGTCTGTTCCTCCTCGATTATTCGCCTTGTTAATCAGCTTAATCACTTTATCTTCCATTTCTCCATCACTTAGTAACACTTTTTCGATTTGATGAATCTCTACCATATTAGTAAGTCCATCACTAGCCAGTAAAATGTCCGTAAGATCCATATCACAATCAAAGATATCAATATCAATCGGATCATTTGCTCCTAAGGCTTTCATCAAAACATTTTTCTTCGGATGGTTTATTGCTTCCTCTTCGGTTAACTCTCCTGCTGTCACCAACAAATTCACCAAAGTATGATCATAAGTCACTTTATGTAATACGCCATCCTTCATGACAAATCCACTAGAATCTCCAATGTTACCAATTAAAATATACTCATCTGTCACGATCGCAACTACTAAGGTAGTTCCCATTCCTGTACTTTCCGGATGATCTTTTTCATAACGAAAAATCAAACTATTAATTTCACTTACTGTATCTTTCAACCAATCAATAGCAGCTTGTTTACTCATATTCAAAAAAGTATCTTTAAAATGCTTCGATAAGTAACTAATGGTAATGCTACTTGCTACTTCTCCAGCAGAATGTCCACCCATACCATCCGCTACCGCCATTAAATAGTCATCTTTCACATTTTTTACAATAATGACACTATCCTCATTATGGCTTCTTACTTTCCCACAATCTGTCAAATAAAAGGACTTCATCTATTCGTACCCCTCTTTCTTACTTCTTAGTTGTCCGCAGGCAGCACTAATCTTACCACCGTATTCTTTTCTAATTGTAACATTAATTCCTCTTTTTTTCAAGGTATCCTGAAAATTATGAATCGATATTTCATCACTACGCTCAAAAGCAATATGACTCGTTTCATTATAAGGAATCAAATTTACATAACAATTCATCCCATGAAGTAAATTAGCCAGTTCCTCGGCACAAAGGGAAGAATCATTCACTCCTTTTAAAAGAACGTATTCAAATGTTACACGACGATTGGTAAAAGCAATATACTCTTTTAATATTTTGATCAAATCTTCCAATTTGTATACTTTATTAATCGGCATGATCGCATCGCGAATCTGATTATTAGGAGCATGCAAACTAATGGCTAGATTCACTTGATAAGGAAGGTGCATAAATTCTTGGATTTTAGGAATAATTCCGCAAGTGGAAACAGTAATATGACGACTTCCTATAGCAAGACCTTTTGCATAATTAATAATATGAAGAAACGAAACTAAATTTTCATAATTGTCAAATGGTTCCCCAATTCCCATCACTACGACATGGCTAATACGAACACCAACAATTTCTTCAATCAATAAAATTTGTTCTACCATTTCGTGCGTTTTTAAGTTACGAACCTTTTTTCTGCGCCCGCTTTCACAAAACTTACAACCCATGTTGCAACCAACTTGACTAGATACGCAGACACTATTTCCGTAAACATGACGCATGAGAACCGCTTCTACGACTTCTCCATCCATAAGACGAAACAAAAATTTTCGAACATCCACATCTTCTTGCTGTTCTACCAAAGAAATCGTATGTAGGGTAAACTTCTCCTCTAAATGAGCAAGCAATTCCTTTTTTAAATTCGTCATTTCTGAAATAGCATGAATTCTTTTTCGATACAACCATTCATAAACTTGGGTAGCACGATATTTTTTATCCCCTATTCCAACAAAATAATCTTCTAATTCTTCGATTGTTAAGTCATATAAATTCATAATTTCACATCCATCTTTATTATAAGAGAAAATACGGCTATTTTCAAACAAATTCCGTAAAATAATGTCAAACATTGCCAAAAGAGAAAAAGAAAAACAATTTTAAACGATTCTTCGCTAAAATTGTTTCCCTATTTTACTTTGACTTTCGCTTGTGCCATTTCTTGCATTTCCTCTTTCGAATAATGGTACTCGATCAAAAAAGAAAGTTCTCCGTGGGAGAGAAGATCCCAATAAGTTTGCACTTTTTCAACTGTTACCTCATTCGTTTGTTGACTCAAAAAATCGATATAAGGAAAAATGGTTTCCAAAGAAGCATCCAATTCATTTCTGGAAACATCAAAAGACTTATAAAGGGCGCAATATTCATCGATTTTCTGAAAGAGGGAAACAGCATCTTCTTGTTGCATTCCAAATTTTTCTAGTGCCTCCAATAAAATAGAAATATCTTCTTTCGTATAAGCTTCTAACAGTGTATCCGCCCCAACACAAGATAGAAGAAGTTCTACAAAACAAACCTCTTTCGAATAAGATATTACTTCTCCATTCAATAAATATTCTGGCGTCAAAAGGGAAACCATTCCCTCGTAAAAAAAGGAAAAAGGAAGTCCGCCCGTTGCGTGGATTAGTTCATGCCCAAGAGAAAGTGATTTGGTATCATTATGATAAAAAATAATTTCGTTATCGCTCGCGTCATATCTTGCGGAAACAAAAAAAGAACTTCCCGGATATACTTGTAAATTCTGATAATCGTCCGTCATCTCCAAGGAAGAAAAAGTAGAGAAAATATCCCAATAAGAAAGATAAGGATTTTCATCTACATAAGTACTTAAATCAAGACAAACTTCTTTTTCTTCTTCGGTCAAATGAAAGTTACAAGAAAGCCCCCATTGTAAGACTTTAGAAGGAAAAATCGAAAAAGTATCTCGAAAACGATCCATAGAAAAGGTAATCTGCCTCGTATCAGGATCCCAAGATAATATATTTTTCGAAAAACCATAAAGGATGCTCCCTGTAAGAGAGGCTCCCAATAAAAAACTTGCTATATAACATTTTCTTTTCTTTCTGCCGATAGATTCTTCAACAATCGAATCTTCTAAGTAGTCATTCATTATTTCACTCCTAAACTTCGAAATCTGAAATTTCTCCGTATTGATCAAATTCCATCGTCACTTTAAAAACACTGTCTTTTCCAGATAGATAACTAAAGTAGTTCGAATAATCTAACCGAATCTCCTTTATGTATCCTTTTTTGTTGTAACAAATGGTCATTTTATCGGTTTTATAATCTGCAAAAGCATCATAATCTAAATCCGTATATTGATCTAATAAATCCGTAATTTCGATTTCATATTCATAAATGTCATCTTCTTCGTTTTTAGCAACCGAAAAGCTTTGAAGAGTTGTAATTCCATCTAGATCAAGATAGATGAGATAATCACGAATCTGCGTCGGGTCAATTACTTGATATTCCCCGTTCACAAGGCGCATGTAAGAGTTAGAAAGCTTTACATATTCCTCTTTGCTTGCACCCAAAATCGAAAACTTGGCTTTTGACGCATATACTTTTCCGTCAATCACCTCTTTGGTTGCATCTTTTTCAATCGTATAGGTAAAATGATAATTATCGGAAGTTACTTCCTCGTCATCTTCATCCGCCTCTGGAGAATAAATAGGAATATCCGGTGTTGGACTAGCTTCTGGTTGCAAAGATTCCTCTCCTCCACCCATCCGAGCCAAAATAATTAAAACAAGAAAAAAGACAAGACCGACAATGGCAATAATGGTATCACGATTCATCTCAATTTTTGGTTTCTTCATGGTACTCCTCCTCATTAAACACTTTTCCTAAAAAAGAAGTTGGGTCCACTCCATGAAAATAGTCTTTTACCTTTACTCGCTTTTTTCCTTCCCACTGAATTTCCGTTAAAACGATTTCTCGATCCCTTACGCTAACTCCAAAACCGTCCTCATAAATACGAGCGATCTCTCCATCTTTTTTTTCGGTATAAAAAGAATCTCGAATATAAGATGCGTAAAGTTTTACAATCTTTCCATCGAGGGTTGCATACGCACCAGGATGAGGACTAAGAGCACGAATATGGTTAAAAACATCGATTGCATAACGATGAAAATCTACTCGTTCCTCTTCTCTTTTAATATTCCAAGCATACGTTACTTCCTCTTCTTTTTGGGGAATTGGCTGAACAGTTCCCTCTATAATCGATGGTAATGTTTTCAAAAGTAAATCCCGTCCCATAAGAGAAAGACGATCATGAAGCGTTTCTAAATTATCTTCCTTCGTGATAATCGTATCTTCCTGAGAAAGAATATCTCCCGCGTCCATCTTCTCTACCATATACATGATCGTAACCCCGGTTCTTGCATAATTATTCATAATAGCTCGATGAATTGGAGCACCACCACGAAGTTTTGGTAAAAGAGAAGCATGAACATTGATACATCCATACGAAGGATAATCTAACATTTCTTTTGGAATAATCTGCCCATAAGCACAAGTAATAATAATATCAGGTCGAAAATCTAAAATATCTTGATATTCTTTTTTGATTGACTTTGGTTGAAGCACTGGAATGCCAGCATCAATTGCCGTCTTTTTCACAGGAGGAGGAGTTAATACCTTATGTCTTCCTACCTCTTTATCCGGTTGCGTCACCACCAAAACAACATCATAATTTTCCATTAATCCTTCTAATACCGGAACACTAAAATCCGGAGTCCCCATAAATACTACACGCAATTTATTCTCCATCGTTTTCTTCTCCTAACATCTGATCTATTCCACTTTGATAAATAGATTCTAATTCTTTTTGTTGTTCTTCCGTCATCCCTAAAAAGGCATCCGTATAACCAGAAACAGCCGATATGTGGTGGGTTAAAATCTGCCCATCCTTCACAAAATAAACATCCGGAACATATAAAGTGAGTTTTCCTTCTTCATTTCGATTCAAATAATCTTCCAAATAAGAAATCACTCTTTTGGAATCCTTTAATCGATGGACATTAACGTAATAAACAGAAACTTCTGCACGATTGGTAACATCGACTAACGTCTCTACAATATTACGACACCAAGGACAAGACGGATATCCAAAATAAATAACACCTGTTCCATTTTCCAATATCGAAAAAAGTTCTTCTTCCCCTACATATTGCACCCGATTATCAGCAGGAAGGGATACTTTAATATACTTGCCATTCTCGTATGGAAAATAATTATAGAATTGATACTCTAACTGAAAACGATAATCGTCTTCAAAGAATACATAAATTCCAAAACAACAAAGAGCAAGCAAAAGGAGAAGAACAACAATAAAAAATTTCTTTTTCATAACTTACCTCTCTTTTATTCTACCATAAAATGAGAGAAAAGAAAAAGAAATTTTCCTCTTTTACAAAACCGCAAATTTAGGATTCTACTTCGATGGTTTGAAAACAATAAAATTTATCATCGGCCGGACTAAAGTAAGCAAATTGAATGGGAGTATCGGGAGTAACCAGACATCCTACTAATTGCATATCTTTGGATTGAAAATCGGGAACGGTTTTAGTAAGTTCTACATAGCTTGCGAAATCTCCTAAAGAAAAGAAGGAATATTTCTCGCTAATTTTCGGATGAGAGTGCCCATGAGCAACGACGGTTCGAGCATCTAAATTGCGTTCAATTACATTTTGTAATTCTTGGCACGTCACCGGATCAAATTCGGCAACAATACTTTTTAAAGGAGCATCTGACAAAACAATATCAAAAAAATAAACTTGATTTGGCAAAAACTCTTTTCCATACAGTAAAAATCCAATTTCTTTCTCATCTACTTGCGTCGTAAGCGCAATATTTTGAAGTCGTTCCCATACTTCTTTTTGAAAGACAATCCGACTGGTTTTAAGGGCATCCAAAGAAACTCCTTCGATCGGGGTCGATACATCTTTTACAAATGTGTGATGATAATGCTCTTCTAAAGAAGAAAGGGCAAAAGCTAAATAATCCATTTTTTACTCCTCGTCTTGTTTTTGAAATAATTTTTCTAACGTATCCTCATCCCAAATAGGAATATTTAAGGAAAGGGCTTTTTCATACTTACTTCCAGGATTTGCTCCTAAAATAAGTGCGGATGTTTTTTTACTAACCGAAGAAGAAGCTTTTCCTCCCAACTGTTCGATCTTCTGTTCCACTTCTTCTCGTGTATATTTTTGAAGAGTTCCCGTGATAACGAATGTTTTTTGGTAAAAATCTTCACTTTTTTTCTTCTTTTCTCCCGTATAAACCATATTAACTCCGTGATTTCTAAGTTTTTCAATCACTTCTCGATTCTCTTCGTGAGAAAAGTAATCGGTTACGGATGAGGCAATAATAGCACCAATATCATAGATAGACGTTAACTCTTCTTCGCTCTTTTCCATTAAGGAATCCAATGTTTCGTATTCCATCGCTAAAATTTTCGCGGTCTTCTCTCCTACGTTCGGAATTCCTAAGGCAAAAAGAAGTCGTTCCAAAGAATTTTTCTTACTATCTTCAATCGAAGATAATAAATGATCGATCGATTTTTGACCAAATCCTTCCAATTCTGTTAAATCATCCCGATGCTCTTTTAAATCATAAAGATCAGAGAATGTTTGAATATAACCAAGGTTAAAGAAATCCTCGATAATTCTTTCTCCTAACCCATCGATGTTCATTGCTTTTCGACTGACAAAATGACATAATCCTTCGATCTTTCGAGCCGGACAATGACGATTCAAACAATAATAATCTACTTGCCCTTCTTTTTTTGAAATTGGTCCATGACAAATAGGACAGGTATCGATCATGACAAAGTCTCTCTCTTCTCCTGTACGTCGCTCTTTTTTCGCCTCTACTACTTCTGGGATTACATCTCCCGCTTTGCGAATCGATACGATATCACCAATTTTTAAGTCTTTTTCCAAAACATAATCTTCGTTATGAAGCGTCGCACGACGAACTGTACTTCCCGCAACGATCGCCGGATCCAAAACAGCATTTGGGGTAATTTGTCCAGTACGTCCCACGGTAAACACAATATCTTGTAATTTGGTTAAGACTTCTTCCGCTGGAAATTTATAGGCAATGGCCCATTTCGGATGATGTGCCGTAAAACCTAACTTTTTTTGTTCTGCTAGTAAATTTACTTTTACGACAACACCATCAATGTCATACGGCAAAGATGGTCGCTCTTCCGTCATTTTCTCGATATAGGAAAGTACTCCTTCCACGTCTTTTACTAACACATTATGCTTAGCATTGGTTTTAAACCCGAGACTTTTCATAAATTCTAACGCTTCCATATGCGTTTTAATACCATAATCTTCTGGATTTGGTAAGTGATAAATAAAACTATCTAACTTTCTGCTAGCCGCAATTTTAGAATCTAACTGACGAACAGATCCAGCGGCAGCGTTACGGCAATTTTGAAGAAGGGGTTGTCCATTCTTTTGACGAAGTGCATTCAACTCTTCCAACGTCTTTTTTGCCATATAAATTTCTCCCCGTACTTCAATATCAATTGGTTGCGTTAAAGTTAAGGGAATTGTTCGAATCGTTCTTACATTATGAGTAATATCTTCTCCAACTGTTCCATCTCCTCTGGTAGAAGCAGTAACTAGTTTTCCTTTTTCATAATGCAAAGACACGGAAAGGCCATCAATTTTTAACTCACAAACATATTCTGGATGAACTCCTGCCATCTGAATTTTAGAGTCAAAATTTCGCACTTCTTCTTCGCTAAAAACATCTCCCAAAGACATCATTGGAATCACGTGACGAACTTTTTGAAATTCTTCTAAAACAACTCCTCCTACACGATGTGTCGGAGAATCTTCCCGTACATACTCTGGATATTTTTCTTCTAGGACAATCAACTCTCGTAAATATTTATCGAATTCTTGATCGGTTAAACTAGGGTTATCCAACACGTGGTACTCATAATTGGCTCTATTTAATAATTCTACTAATTCATCCATTCTTTCCTTCATTATGGATCATCCTTTCTTTTGTCGTTCTTTCATTAATAGTATACCAAATTTTAATCAAAATAGGGTAATATTTCAACAAGAAAAAAAATCATTAGAATAGAGAAAAAGAGTATTCTCATACTCTTACTGAAAACGAGCTCCTTCTGGGGCCTCTGTCGTAGAAATCCAAGAAGAAAGTACATCGCTACTCCAAACTCCCACAACCGCTAAATAGCTTTCTTCGTCTTCATAGGGTCCTCGAACTTCTTGCTCTTTCGTATTCACTAAATAGAATAACACGCTAGCGTCTTCCCCATCTACATGCAAACACTTTAAACCAATGAAGTCTTCATTATACTGAAATTCCGCAACATACTCTTCTACTCCCACTTGTCTATCTTGATATTGTGTATAAAAGTCGCCATCGATTTCTACTCCTAAAACTACATTACTGTTTGACGTCTTGCGAATTTTATAACCGTTTGGTAAATCAAACACCCAAGAAGGAGACACCAATTTATGAAGAACAAAGGCACCGATTGCAAGAACAGTAACAAAAACAACGATGAAACGAATTATTTTTCCCATAAGTTTTCCTTGTACTCTCCCTTTTCTACTCTAGCAAGAATAGCATTACGTACTTGCTCTTTATCTTCTGGATAAGTAACTCCTTCCCATTTAGCAGAGGTTTTTAATACTTGAAAAGTGGCTAATTTCTTACGGTTTACAATATCAATAACATCCGGAATAAGGTATTCACAAGTATCAAAATGTTCTGAAAGAGAAGAGACAAAATCGGATTGAAACATTTCGATAAAATCAAAGATTTTAGGAGTAAAAAGAAGCATATTCATCGATACTAGCGTATCTTCGTGTACCAAAAATTTATCTCCGCCCTGTAAAGGTTCTCCCCAAACTTTGTCTCCTACTCGCTCTAATTTGCTTTCTACTAATCCTTTTAAATAACCGTTTTCTACTTCTAAAACACCCCGTTTTACTGCTCCGTATTCGGTTAAAGTGTTAAAAGCAACATACCCGATAAGTCCCATCTCTTCAGGAGAACGATCTTCTTCGAAAAACTTCGCAGCACAAAAGAAAGCATCTCTTCCGTAAAAATCATCCGAGTTAATAACCACAAAATTTCCTGTAACAAGTGGTTTAGCAGCTAAAATAGCATGTGCTGTTCCCCAAGGTTTTTCCCTGGTAAATACCTGATCGCCATAAGTAAACGTATTTTCTTGAAAAGCATAAGAAACAGGAACTTTTCCACCAATTCTCTTTTCGATCGTATTTTGAAAAATTTCTAAATGCTCTTTCTTAATAATGAAAACAACACGTTGAAAGCCAGCTAATATTGCATCATAAATAGAATAATCGGTAATAAACTCACCACTTGGACCAATCGGCTCAATTTGTTTTAAACCGCCAAAACGGCTTCCCATTCCTGCTGCCATAACCACCAAAGTTAGATCTGATTTCATATTTTTCCCTCACTTTTCTTGTAATTTTATCAAAACCTTTGCCCCTTCTTCTTCGATTGGGTTAAAAAAGGAAGTATCTTCCTCCTCTATCTGTGTCGAAGACAAATTACTCTCCTCCATCGAGCACCTCTCTAAAGCTACTCCGGAAGACAAAATAAGACTATAAAGTAGTAACTTATTTCGAACTTTTTTCCATTCTTCTTTCAAAAAACATCACCCATTGTAATGTATGCCAAAAGAAAAAGAAAAGAAGAAAGGGTTAAACCTTTTGTAAGGCTTTATGGTTTTTCATCAACTTTTTAATTCCATGCGGACTTGGAAAAGCAACCGTTACCAAAGTATTGGAAGCCTCAATGACAATTCCTTCTCCAAAAGTATCATGTCGAACATGGTCTCCTGCTTGGTAATCCACGTCTTCTGTATAAAATTTTTCTTTCTTTTCGAAGGTTGAAGTATTCTCTTCTTTCTTTTTTGCTCCTTCCCTATCTAACAAATCTGGATTGATTTCATTTAGGAAACGACTAGGCGGGTTCATTTGATCTTTTCCAAATAACATTCTTCTTCTTGTATTGACCAAATATAATTTTTTCTTAGCACGAGTGATGGCAACATAGCAAAGTCTTCGCTCTTCTTCCAATTCATTCGCATCTAATAAAGAATTAATATGTGGGAAAATACCTTCTTCTAGTCCTACTACAAAGACATAGGAAAACTCTAATCCCTTTACC
Source organism: uncultured Bacilli bacterium (assembly GCA_944332535.1). GTDB lineage: Bacteria > Bacillota_I > Bacilli_A > RF39 > UBA660 > MGBC162581. The sequence continues at coordinate 10,817 of CALVKE010000054.1, read as the reverse complement.
GAATGAACCGTCATCAAACTAATTTTATCCGCATCATCTCGGTACTCTTCTCTATCGCTCACCAAAGAAGTTTCTAATAAAAACTCTTCTAACGAAATGAGTCCGTCTCGCTCTTCAAAAGCTTTGGTAATAGATTTAAACTCTTCCAAGTTTTCTAAACGAACTTCGCTTTCCAAAGTTTTTTCATTTTCAAGTTCTGATCTCATACCACTAGCTACTAATACCTTGTCCACTAGTTCTGTCAAGGTAACATTTTGACTGACTTCCCGCAAAGAATCGATCAACTTTTTAAATTCTAATTCTTTTCCAGAGGTAATTGCTTCGTAAATACTTGTACCTTCTTGATCTGCTTTATCAATCAAATGTTGAATCGTTTTTAACCCAATCCCTCTTTTTGGAGTATTAATCACACGTAGTAAGCTAACATCATCTTTAAAATTATGAATCAAACGAAGATAACTCATCAAATCTTTAATTTCTTTTCGATTATAAAAATAGAAACTTCCAACGACACGATAAGGAAGATTGTTTTGAAGCATTGCTTCTTCTAAAGTACGAGATTGAGCATTAGTACGATAAAGAATTGCAATATCTTCGTAACTAACACCATTGGCAACTAATCGTTTTATCTCACTTACACAAAAGTAAGCCTCTTCTTTTTCATCAAAAGCTTTATAATAAGTGATCTTTTCTCCCTCTCCTTGCCGAGACCAAAGATTTTTTTCTTTTCGATTTCGATTGTGACGAATCACATCGTTTGCAGCATTCAAAATTGTTTTGGTAGAACGGTAATTTTCTTCTAATAAAACAACTTCCGCATCTGGGTAATCTTTTTCAAAGTTCAAAATGTTTCGATAATTAGCTCCGCGGAAACTATAAATTGCTTGATCATTATCTCCTACAACACAAATATTGCGATATTTTTTGGAAATTAACTTAGACAAAATATATTGGGCTTGATTGGTATCTTGGTACTCATCGATTAAAATATATTGGTAGCGCTCTTGGTATTTTTCTAATACTTCCGGATTCTTTTGGAAAAGGCGAATGGGAAGAATTAATAAGTCATCGAAATCAACCGAATTATTCAACTTTAACATTTTCTCGTATTTTTCATAGACGAGAAGTACATCCTTTTCATAGGTACTGGCCGCGTATTTTTCATAGTCCTGAGGAGAAACCAACTCATTTTTGCAACCACTTATTTGGCTACGGATTGCCCGAGGGTTTATTTCTTTAGGATCCATTCCCGTATCTTTCATAATTTTTTTGATCAATGTCAAAGAATCTTCGCTATCGATAATACAAAAATTCTTATCGTATCCTAACAAATCGTAATTTTCTCGTAGTATCTTTAATCCAAAAGAGTGAAAAGTAGAAACTTGACAAGAATGGGCAATGGGACCTACTAATTCTAACAAACGACTTTTCATTTCTTTGGCTGCCTTGTTAGTAAAAGTAATCGCTAGAATCTGATAAGGGCTCACCTGTTTTTCTTGTAATAAATAAGCGATTTTAGTAGTTAAAACTTTCGTTTTTCCACTTCCTGCTCCTGCTAAAATCAAAAGAGGACCTTCTGTTTTCAACACCGCTTCTTTCTGTTTTTCATTTAATCCGTCTAAATCTATCATTACAAAATCCTCCTTAAAAATATTATACAATAAATTAACAAAAGAAAAAAGGAATTTATCTTTAATTCAAAAGATAAACTCCAATATTTAGGTAAGTGGCGAAGCAAAGCCAAAGAAGATAAGGAATGAGTAAATAGGCGGATGTTTTATAGTTGGGAAAGAGAGAGAGGATTAACGCGATGACAAGGGCGATTAAAAGGAAAATCCACAAGATGGAAAAGAAGCGCCATTTGAGAAGGAAAAAGAAAATAGACCAAAGAGCATTGACGAATAATTGAGCATAATAGAGGAAAGAAATTTTAGGAGTATCTTCTTCTTTTCGCTTTACCAAATAGTAAGAAAGTCCCATTAAAAAATAGAGAATTGTCCAAGCAATGGGAAAAAGGAACGATGGCGGAGCAAGTGGTGGTTGGTTTAAATTAGGATAGTCGATATAGTCCTTAATCACAAAACCAACAACTCCTCCTATTATCAAAGGAAAAAATAAATAAAAGAAATTTTTTAACTTCTGCATAGTAATACCTCCACTATAATTATAGGTTAAAGTAACAAGAATATACAAAAAGTAAAAAATCTCTTTTATTGATACATTAAATTTCTCGAAAATTGCAAGATCCTAAAGCGGAGTTGGTTCCATACGCCTTCCTCCTTTCGTTATACACTTCTCAAAAATTGCAGGATCCTAAAACAAAAATAATCAACGATACATTAGATAGAATGTTATACACCTCTCAAAAATTGCAGGATCCTAAAACTGATGGTGTTATTACTATAAACGGCTGTAAGTTATACACCTCTCAAAAATTGCAGGATCCTAAAACTATATTTCTTCTAGACGTTATAAAACAAGAGTTATACACCTCTCAAAAATTGCAGGATCCTAAAACATCGTAATAAACGACCTCATACTTTTTAACGTTATACACCTCTCAAAAATTGCAGGATCCTAAAACATAAAAAATGTTTAAGATTTTTTTTAATATGTTATACACCTCTCAAAAATTGCAGGATCCTAAAACATTCATAAACTTACAATCAATGATAATCCGGTTATACACCTCTCAAAAATTGCAGGATCCTAAAACTCATCTTTAACAAAACATGCACGTCCATTTGTTATACACCTCTCAAAAATTGCAGGATCCTAAAACGTGATCATAAGAAACTTCGATCGAAGACGTGTTATACACCTCTCAAAAATTGCAGGATCCTAAAACATTAAACGCTCACGCAGTAATCATCGATGAGTTATACACCTCTCAAAAATTGCAGGATACTAAAACCAGGTTTCCTAAAAAAATTGAAGTAAAAAAGTCATACACCTCTCAAAAATTGCAGGATCCTAAAACAGGTGGTTTTACAGGTATTGTAATTAAAAAGTTATACACCTCTCAAAAATTGCAGGATCCTAAAACTCGAGTAAAAAAAGATTTCAAATACTTATGGTTATACACCTCTCAAAAATTGCAGGATCCTAAAACTAAATGCAGATACAAAAAGCACCGAAAGTGGTTATACACCTCTCAAAAATTGCAGGATCCTAAAACAGTTACCTATGTGGATCAGAAGACCTGCGAGTTATACACCTCTCAAAAATTGCAGGATCCTAAAACGCTAAATTTATGATTACAACAAAACCGACTGTTATACACCTCTCAAAAATTGCAGGATCCTAAAACCAAATACGTATGCGTACCTGAATTTCAAAAGTTATACACCTCTCAAAAATTGCAGGATCCTAAAACTTTTATTGCACTCTTGGTTCCTGTGGCACTGTTATACACCTCTCAAAAATTGCAGGATCCTAAAACCTATAAATTATTATAACACAAATTTATAAGTTAGGTAGATAAAAATGATTTAAACATGTTATTCATCTCTTTTTTTGATCTAATGTTATACTGATAACCAAACAATTGAAATATTATTTTAGCAAGTACTAACATTTTCTCATCGTCAGAAATAATTTCTTCGCTATTCGAAAAATAATAACGAAAAAAACAATCTAAATAACAGTAAAGAGACTCCTTCTCCATGAAATCCGGAAATTGTCTCAGTACCTCTTCTGACAATAAATCTATATCTAAATTCCGATAAGAGTCTTTTAATATTAAAATATTCTTCTTAGTAAGGGAAACATTAGCATTTAAATCAAAGCAATAAAGATTATCTGCTTCGAAATCTTTTTTCCAAAATGCGGAATGATAAAAAACAAAATAATTAATATTTGAATTCTTTTTTATGATCTCTTCCAAACAAGTATAAATATCTTCTAAATTAGGAAAAGAAAAATTAGTATTTGTTTTTAAATATTTAATAATATCAAAGGAAAAAGAATAGTTAATAATATTTTTCCAAACGGGAGACACCATTTCTTCTAATAAAGTATTTATTTTTTCTTCGATAGAAACATCAACATCTTCTAACAAACCATAGACATGATCTGCCATTAAACTTCCACGAGCTCCAGATAAAAATTCAAACAAAGTAGAAAAATCCATAAGATTTAAAAGCACCGTATTTTTCTTATCTAAAAGAAGATGACCTAATCTTACTTGATAAGAACCATTTTTCTCTTCCAATCCCAATCTCATTCGAGAATAAAATTGGAAAACTTCTTCGATCTTGATATAAGAAATATGATTTTCATGTTTTATCCAAAAACTTTCCTCATGATCATCATAACAAATGGAAAATTCATTCAATTTTCATCCCGACCAATCACTACCAACTCCTTACTACCTACTACTAATTCTTGTTTGTTTCTTACTCCCCTTAAAAAAAGAATATCTTGATACTGTTTTTCCGTCATCCGAAATAAAATAATGTTTCCCTGATTCGGCAAACTTCCCTGAATCTTAGTAATTAACTGCTCATAACTAGAATCATTTAATAGGACTTTAGAATACATCGAGTATTGCATCATAGAAAAACCTAACTGTATCAATCGTTTATGAAACATTTGATAAATTTTATAGTCTTCTCTTGTTTGCATAGGAAAGTCATACACAATAATCAAACGCATTAGTTTATAATAACTTAAAGAATACATATCAATTTTGGAAAATCTAAAACAGAAATATCTCCCGTTGCCAAGAAACGAAAAATATCTTGTAAAAAGAATTCCGCTACAGTATGAATTTTATATTCCTTTCCTTTATATAATACTCGGCGATTTACAATATCCAGTAATTTTTCCTTCCAAAGCGGAGTCAAAAAAGAAACGGATTCTTTTTCCTCTGCTAATAAAAGAAATACATAATAATCTAAGATAGGACGAAACACTTCTATTAAATCATCTGCTAAATTATAATTATTAAACTCATTGTAATGATGAATTCCAAGAGACGGATGATAACCCTGACAGACAATTACCTGACTAATTTTAGAACGTAACACTTGATAAATAAAATTAAGACAAGCATTTGGCAAATCTTCTTGAAACCGACGAAAAGAAGAACCGAACAATTCACGAAAATAAATTCTACTAACAATTCCTTCGTGATTCGTAGGATCGTTCTCTTCCAAAGTCTTCAGTAATTGATTAATTTTATCGAGTTTATCCCATTTTTTTAAATTATCTAAAACATCTCTTTGATTTTGAATTTTATGACGAACGATTTCTGTCCATAAATAAGAAATACTGTCCTGACTCCATGTTAATTGCTGTTTTAATCGTTTTACTCCTCGACTATGAAGACACATAGAGGAAAGTTCCCCAATTGGCATATGGGAAGAATTAGTAAATAAAACAGTAATTCCTCTTTCTAATAAAGTTTCCAATAATCGCAAAGAAACATACGCACGTGGATCGCTAATTACTAAAATAGAAATCTCATCCAAAAACAAAGAATAAGTATCCTCTCCACAAGCGATGATTACATGATTTAAATCTAAATTTATCCTTGTTGCTTTCTCAATTAATACGCTACGAAAAGCCATATCTATAAAAAAAAGAACTACCGAAGTAGTTCTAGTGGGTTCCTCATCGAGGATAAATCCTCAGAGTTATAATAGGAAACCCTGCAATTTTTGAGATGATGTATAACAAATATCCATCACACTTTCATTGTACTAGCAGAAGAAGAAAATGTCAAGCGTTTTTTCTTTTTTCCTAAAGGAGAAACATCATAAACAGTAATGGCAAGGTCATTTTTACCAAAACGCCCAATTTTGGTATAGGTATACTTATTATTAATGGTAATCGCATTTAAAGTTTTGTCAAAACCACTAATAATTCCTTCCATTTCTTTATCTTTTTTCTTAATTTTTACCAAATTACCATTATACAAATCAACAACTGGAACTACTTCCTTTTCTCCAATATAGATTGCATATAGTAATTGATAATAGGAGTCATCTTCTCTTATTTTTCTAGTAGACAAATCGACACAAACAGAAGGTATAGGTAAAAACAGAAACTGCTGCTTATCTCGATCAAAATAAACTTTCGTGCACATTTGTGCCAAATTATCTAATGCAATTTTCGTATTTTCTTTTTTGGAAATATTTTTCTTTTCCAAAAAGAATGGTGTATTTATCGAAGAATAGTAACGTAATTTCTGAACGATTGGACCGTTTCCGTTTTTTGAAGGAGTACGAATTCCGTGTTTTTCTACTTCGAATTGATCCGCAGTAATTCCCCACTTTTCAAGACAGTACTCTAAAAAAGGATTCGCATCTCCAATACGATACCGCTCAAAAATTTCTTTTAAATAGTAAAACAAATTTTTATTCTTATCTTGACACAAAAGAGTAAGAGAATAATCTTCCTCAGAAAATAAATGGTCCAATTGATTACAAACGGTATCTTTTGAAAAGTCTAATGTATAAATGTTATCGATCTGATCTATTTTATAAGATTTATCCTCTTTTTCAATTACTTTATATATGTTTTGATGGGACAAAGATTTCTGTGGATTCTTATAAACTTGATTCGCCATGCGGAATTGATTTTCAGTATCTATTCGAATTACTTCTTTTTCGTAACCGGAAATATTCACCCTATTTAATAAATTTCGTATCTCTTCTAAATCACGTTCTCGTTCTTCTTTACGATTCGGTGCATAAAATTTAGGATCATTTTGACTTTTTAATAAAGCTTTTCCTAAAGGAATATTGGATAAGATGGAAAGGATGGCAGCATCTTGAGCATGATGTTGAGGTCCCTTCTTACGATCTTTATCGATGGCATGGCGTCTTCGAATCGTGCTAGTAATACTTCCAGAAACGGACAAAGTTTGAATAGGATCATGATCATCTCCTTCTAAATAATAGTTGAACAACTGAATTTGAGAAATCAACTCGGAAGTAGCATAAGCAGTATCTCTCAAATTACGATTAAAAAATTTCAACTCATAACGACTAATATCATCTCGAAACAACAAATGTTCTTTTTTTAAAGAAGACATTTTCTTATTAGCTTGAACTCGTTTTTGAAACTCTTCAAACTGATCTTTCAAATAATAATATGGTGTATGATTTCCTTTTTTCTCATTACAATCGTGACATACTAAGAGCAAATTATCAAAAGAGTTATCATATGACTTGGAGTATGGCAAAATATGATCGACATCAAAAGAGCGACGAAGTAAATCGTCTAATCTAAGATGTTTCTTACCACAATAATAGCAAAGTCCATCCGTTTCTTGATAAAGCATGACTTTTTGAATATTATCTTCAGTAACACTCTCTTCTCCAAAAAGAGAAATTAACAGTTCGCTCGCTTCTTTTCTTAGATGTTCTTGCTTTCTCTGACTTTCCTCAATCGCAGCCTTTTTATCATCACTATTTAGTTCTTTTGTAGACTCTATTACAATATTGGCTGGCAAACATCCCTTTTCACAAATAATTTCGTTAATAATTAAAATAGCTTGCCGCAAGGTCTTTTTAACTTGTGGAGAAGAAATAATAGTATCAACATATCTCCTGCTCATTAATAATTTTCCAGTATTGCTATAATTTTTATGAAAGTACTCTCTCGCATCTTTATCATAATCAAATTTTCGACGAACTTGCATGAAATTCAAGGTATTTTTTATCATATCCTCGTTAGCACGTTTTAAAACAGAAACAGATAACGCGTGATGCCCTTCATAAGCACCATACTTCGGATATAGTGATCGAAGAAAATCTTCCTCCTCATCTGACAAAGAAAAATCTAATTTTGCCTCTATTAAAGAAAGAGCATCTTCCACAGTAGGAACAACATTTAATACATCCATTACAGTATTATAAGAATCTGGATCGATAAACCAAATTGGAGTAAATCCTGTAGACTCTATTAATTTTAGAACTTCACGGTAAAAATCCATGGTATAAATCTTTATTTTTTTTGTTTTGGTAAGTGGTGCTCCACAAACAGTATCTTTAGAAATTCCTAATGTTTTTAGTACGTTCGTATAAGTTGCTTTCGCATTTTTCATACAATAAGATAATACAAATTCCAGTCCCTCCGTTGTTAAACGATAATAGGAATCCTGTCGCTTAAAATAAACATCTTTTTGAATAGCATTAGAAATATCCGTAAAACGTAAATTAACCCAATCGTTAATCGTATTGTACTTTTCTGCTTCCAAATTAGCACGGGAAGCACAACGTTCTCCTAAAGCAATCTTACAAGTTCCGATTAATCTTTCAAAAAGATAACATTCATAATTTGGATGTTTCTGCTTCATCCTCTGATATTCTTCTATTTCTTCAGTAGTATGAAACCGACCATAAGGAGTAATTTGATGAACGCCACCAGGACCTTCATAGAATTTTCTCCTTCGGTCAAAAATAAGCAAAATTGCATTCATCCATTCTTGCGTTAGCTCTGGATAATATTGAGCTTGAAAACAAAGAATATCATTTAATTCTCTTCGTAACTCTTTGGTTCCAACCAAAAGATTTTTCCCACGATATTTTCCATGTTCTTTCCAATATTGGTAATAATACTGACAAGGATAAAGTCCTTCTAAATCGACGATAACCGCTTCGTTTTCTTCTGAAATCGGAATATATCCCCTTTTTTTCATAAAGAACGCAATAATATTAGTAATATCTTGTTTACTAACTTGATGTTTTAAAGCACTTACTCTTTTTAATAATAGTTCCGAATCAACTGTAACAGTAGAGGGAAAATTCTTTTCTTTTAACTTCTGTAAAGCATCTTCTACTCGACGAAGGCGACGTTTTCGAAGTCGTTTTACAGAACGAAATTGCCTTCTATCACTTGCATCACTAGAAGATTTAAACCGCAAAACTCCACTTTTTTCAAGTCGCTGGTTATCGTTATTAAAAATCGCCCAACCAACATTGTCAATTCCCAAATCTAATCCAATGGTATACTTCATAAATTCACCTCATAATTCTTATTTTCTAAACGAATATTCCCTTTACCTATAAAATAACATATAAAAGTATAAAATAGCAACAAAAAAGAAGAAAAAATAAATTTTTCTAGTATAATAGAGCTAGGTGAAAACGATGAAACAAAAAAAGTATATTTATTTCCTTATTTTATTCGTATTTAGCATTTGGATTATGGTTCCAGCCATACAATCCGGCTATATCAGAGGTCACGATACCAACTTTCACGTAGCAAATATTAGTGCTATTGTCGATCAATTATCTTGGAATAACCTTTTAGTACAAGAGCCTCTTGCTCAAATTGCCAATAATTTCGGGTATGGAACTAGATTCTTTTATCCTCCTCTTCCTCATCTAAGCGCCGCATATACTACGAAATTTTTAACACTCTTTTCTATAAATGATGTCACAATAGGAATGCGTATCACACAATGGTTAGGTTTTTTAGCCTCTGGAATAACTTTCTTTTTATTAGCTTATAAAATTTTCCAAAACAAAAAAGTGGCTCTACTCACTTCCCTTTTTTACATGAGTGCCCCTTATCATTTGTCGCAAGTATTTATCCGAGATGCCTTCTCTGAAATGTTTATTCCAATAGCAATTCCCCTCATTGTCCTAGGTCTCATTTATTTAACAGAAAATAATAGAAAAAAATTCTTTTTCTATTTCGTGGGAGGATATACTTTAGCAATTTACTCGCATATGGCAATGAGTATCTATTTTACTCTTATATTAGTTGTTAGCTTTCTTCCGATATTCTGGAAAAAACTAATAACTAAGAAAAATATTCTTTCCCTTCTATTAGCAGCAATTACTATTCTAGGTTTAACTGCATCATTCTGGATACCTATGTTAGAAATCAAGTTAAAAGGAAGTTATGGCGCATTTATGCCTTATTTCATGACAGGAAAAGGTGACTTAAGATTTAGTACCTTATCTATTTTGGAATTAATCAATTACACCAAACCGCATACCTATGATTTTATTCGATATCATTTACCACTATTTGTTACAATCCTTTTCTTCTTAAGTATCTTCTATTTTCTAAGAAAAAAATTATGGAAGGAAAAAGTAGCAACTTTCCTACTTTGCTTTACTATTCTATCAATTATTATGATTACTCCTTTATTTCCTTGGTATTATACTCCAGATATTCTCCAAACACTCCAATTTCCATGGCGACTTTGTATTTATATTGCCTTCGGAGCAATTCTTTTTTCCGGTATTTACTTAAAGCAATTAGAACACCGAAAAGAATTTCGCGTTCTTGCCATCGTATTAATTGGTCTTACTTTCTTTAGTTCTTATTACTATACTTATCATTTGAATGCAGAAAAAGTAAATATTCACGAAATCAACTATAATTTAGGAGTAGGAAATCAATCTGAATATCTCCCAGAAAAAACGTTAAATAATATGGAGTATTATAAAAACAGAACAGCAGATATTATTTCTCTTTCTGGAAGTGGAAAAAGCACTATGATTTTAAATGAAGTACCTACTTTAATATTTGATGTCAAAGAAGTAGATAATACAATGAAATTGGAACTCCCAAGATTATATTATATGGGATATCAACTTAAGAAAGGAAGCGAAGAAATTCCTTTAGAACAAAGTGAAAATGGATTTCTACAAGCAACCATTCAAAAGAATGGAAGATATGTATTAACCTATAAAAAGACAATCGCCATGAAAATAGCAAATACCATAAGCTTATTATCTTTTGTATCACTAGTCATAATTAGTTGGAAGCAAAAAAAGAAAGTTTTTAAATAATAATATATTATATTAGAATGCCAGCTACTTATACGCTCTACTAAAATATAATTTACA
>CALVKE010000053.1 GCA_944332535.1 uncultured Bacilli bacterium | reverse complement strand
ATCGATTTCTTGAATTTTTCTATCGGTTTGCATTTTATCACTTGCTAAAACCTGGACACTTTTCGAAAAAAGAAAGGTTTTCTCTAATAGAAAAGTAGAGAACACTCCTCCTAGTAAAAGTCCCACTCCAAATAGTAAAATGCTCATTTTCCAAATTCTTTTTTCCGTCATATTTCATCCCTCTGTTAAAAGAAATGCAAATAAATTGAAAAAAATACTTGAAAAGCAACTAGAATCATATAATAATAATGGAAAGCAAAAAAGAGGCAAATAGCATGGAACAAGTAACCCTTTTAAATTCTGTGATTACGGTGATCTATCCAAATGGGATAGTAGATCAAGTTTTTTACTCGAAGAACAGGGATAGTCATTATGATTATATTCGTGAATTTTACGATTGGGCCCCTTACTTTTATTGGTTTTGGGATCCTCATCTGCCTTATCCTCAACCAGAAGACTTCTTGTTTTCCTTAATTCAAAAAGGATGTCCTGTCGTGATACTCGATAACATAGAAGAAAAAAGAAGAGAAAAATGGTGTTACCACTTTTATATTCCGCTTCCGCTAAGAGTCGAACAAGAAGAGTTACTTACCTCTTTTTTAGAAGAAAAAGCAAATCATGAACTATTAGGAGAATTTTATTTTTTAGAAAGCAATCAAGTAAAACCTGTCTTGGAAAAAGAAGAACTTCTTTCTACTTGGAAACAATGGATGGGGAAAAAAGCAAAACAAAAAAAGAAATAAAAAACAATATTTGTCATATTTCGACAAATTTCGCACGACCTAGGTGATAAGATGAAGCTAATGAAGAAGGAGCACTTATGATAGAAAAAACAAAAAAATTCCCATTTTCCATTGAAGAAAATATGAAAGTAATATTAATGATGGATAACCAAGTTTTCATCTCGCGTAAAGAGAGTCATCAATTAGGATTTCAGGAACTAATCGAAGAATATTTTGGGGACAATTCTTTTCTTACACATTGCCTAGAAGAAGAACGCCTCTATTCTATACAAGATTATTTCGTGAAAGAAAACGATATTGTCATTTTAAATTTGAGTACAAATTATCCGTTTAGGAATCATCAACTATTGATTTCCTTTCAAGATATTTGTACCGACTTTAATGAGCAAGATCTTCTGCTTTCTCTTCCAAACTCGGATTTTGATACGTTTACCATCTGCATGCACAATGCAAACAATCAATTTGGACCCTATCATTATCATCAAATCCAACTAACCAAAGATCAAGTGCCAAAAGAAAAGAGTTTACGACGTTTATTCGTATAACTCTTTTTTTAATAGTTCGATATTTTCATTCATTAATGTAATATAGTTATAATTATTATCTCTTTCCTCATCTTGGATCGTATCCAAACGTCGGAAAGTCAAAGTAGAAACTTTTGTTGACTCTAATATCTGCTCTAAGGCATCACTATTTGCCTCATGCTCTAATAAGAAAATATTAGTAACTTCTTCACTAACGATTAAATCATTTACCTCGGCGATTGTTCGATCCGTAATAGCGTTATTCTTATCGTCTAAAGAAATCACATCAAACCCATACTTTTCCAAAAAGAGAAGGGCATCGCTATTAACAACGATTGTTTTCTTGCTAGCATTGTTAGCAGTCAAGCGAATATCCGCGTCTAACTCGGAAAGCTCTACTTTTAATGCTTCATAGTTTTGATCAATTTCCTTTTTTAAATAACTATTGGTAATATATTCTTTTAATCCGTTTTTAATATTTTGACTAATCATGAGTAAGTTAGAGGGATTTAACCATAACTCTGCATTGTGATTTACAATTTCAATTCCATAACTAGCATCGATAATCAACAAATTCTTATTTTTCTCTAGTAGTTCAAAAGCTAACTCTTTATCATCGGTAATACCGTTATAAACAAATAAATCCTTTTCACTAGCGTCACTTATTTGCTTATTCGTAAGAGTATATCCAAAAGTATCCGTATCGTTTGGATAAACAGAACGAATCTGTGCATTCTCCCCATATAAAGCTTGTGTGACATATTCTAGTGGATAAACCGTTGTCACAATTTCGATATCTTCTAAGTTATCTCGCTTAAAACATCCACCACTCATTAACAGTAATAACATTAAAAGCAATACTTTTTTCGTTTTCATAAAATTCTCCTTTACGCGGGATCATACCCACTAGTGCCGTGCTTGCGACACCGACTAATTCGTTTGATGGCTTTCCACCATCCTTTAATACATCCATATTTCGCAATGGCATCGATCGCATACTGAGAACAGGTTGGTTGATGACGACACAATTGATGCATCTGCAAGGGGATACACTGATATATCTTGATTAGTCCAATCCAAAAATATTTCATTCCATCACCCAATCTTATTTTACTAAAATTTTGAAAAAAGTACAAGGGCTTTTGACAAAATGGTCAAACTGTGATAAAATACCAAAGGTCTTAACGAAAAAGTCTGTTTTTTTTCTCGAAAACATGATACAATGAAAACATTAAGGTGGGATAAAATGAAACAATTATTTGACAAACTAGGTATCCTTCCTAATGATTTAAAACTTTATCAAACCGCTTTTTCTCATTCTTCTTATGTGAATGAGCATAATAGTAAAAGCGATTATGAACGTCTTGAATTTTTAGGAGACAAAGTTCTCGATTTAGTGATCAGTGATTATCTTTACAATAATTTTGATAAAAACGAAGGAGATATGACAAAAATACGTGCTCGCTATGTTTGCGAAAACGCATGTTTTAAATATGCAACCGATTTAAACTTTAGTGATTACATTAAAGTAGGACATGGAGAAGAAAGCGATGGTGGAAGATTTAAAAAAGTCATTTTAGCAGATATTTTTGAATCTTTCTGTGGAGCTATGTATTTAGATCTTGGATTTTACCGTGCGAAAGAAGTCATTCTCTCTATTATCGTTCCTTATATTTTAAATCCGGATGTAGAATTTTTCAGTGATTATAAGAGTGCATTGCAAGAATATGTACAAATCGATGGACAAAGTGTGGTATACGAACTAGTTGGAGAAACGGGACCTGCCCATAATAAAGAGTTTCAAGTCGTATTAAAAGTCGATGGAATTGTTTTAGGAAGTGGAGTAGGATCTAGTAAGAAAGAGGCCGAACAAGAAGCAGCAAAAGATGCTTTAACAAAAATGGCAAGGTAGTAAAAGGAAATGGAAAAAGAAGAATTAGTAAAGTTAAAAGAAAACTTAAGAAAAATGCGAGAGGATCAAGTGAGGCGAATTCTAGGTCATGTGATGAGTCAAGATGCTGAGGAAAGAAAGAGTTTTTCAGCTTATCAGAAAGAATGGCAATTAGTGGGAGAGTATTTAGAAAACGCTACTCGTCTTTTGGAACAAGAATGGGAACATCCTGCGCAAACGGAGTTCGAAAAAAAGCAACAAGAGAAGAAATTTCAGTGTTTACAGGAGCTTTGTGAGCAATTATCTAGCGTGCAAGATCAATTAGATACAATGGGAGAATTAAAACAACTTTCTGAACAGACTCTTCTTTTTTCCTTCCTAGATTTTTATAGTACTAAGAAAGAACAGTTACTAGCAGAAGCGTCTTACGAAGAACAAATCGAGTCTCTTTATGAAAAGATGGTTCAATGGAAGCAAATAGAAGAAGAAACCCAAAATGAGAAAAAAACAGATCCAAAAAGGAGGAAATAATGAGTAAAATTAAAATTGTTGCTCTTGGCGGATTAAATGAAAACGGCAAGAATATGTATGTCGTAGAAGTGGACAAGAGCATTTTTGTATTTGACTGTGGACTAAAATATGCGTTCGACAGAATGCTTGGAGTAGACTATATTATTCCAAATATTGATTATTTAAAACAAAACCGTAAAAAAATTAAAGGAATTTTCTTAAGTCATGGACATGACTCCAATATGGGAGCAATTAGCGATGTAATTCGCGCAATTCCGGATATTCCAGTGTACGCTACGAAATTTACAATGGAAATTGTAAGACGTTATCTAGCAGAAGACGGATTAAAAAGTAATCATTTAAAAGAGATTCGTCCTCATGCAAAACTAGAGTTTGGTTCAGGAGTTAGTCTATTTCCGATTTCTGTTACCCATTCGATTCCCGATGCGGTATGTTTTGTTTTATATACGAAAGATGGAGCTATCTGCTATACGGGAGATTTTGTCTTTGATAGTAGTGCCAAAGGAAATTATAAAACCGATATTGGAAAGTTGGCTTATGTTGGAAAGCAAGGGGTTCTCTGTCTTTTAAGTGAATCTATTTACGCGCAAAGAGAGGGATTTACTGCTCCATCCAATCGTATTTCGACTTTAATACGAGAAGTGTTAAGAAAAAGCGATGGTAGAGTGATTGCTACCGTTTTACCAGCTCATATTTATCGTATGCAAGAAATTTTTGATGAAGTCATGAAAACAAAACGAAAAATAGTTATCATGGGAAAACAATTGCAAGAGACCGTTCATCGCGCTTTAGAATTAAATTATTTACAAATAGAAAAAGAGAGAATTGGAGATTTATCCAACGTGAATGATCGAGATACATTTATTATGGTTTCGGATGAAAAAGAAAAACCATTTGCTAATCTCGAAAAGATCGTAAACGGATTTGATAAATATGTTCGATTAAAAGAAACCGATACCATTTTTATTACCGAACCTAGTTACGATGGAATTGAAAAAAGACTAGCATCCATTATCGATTTAATTGCTATGCAAGGAGTTAATGTAGTTAATGCAAGTAGCAAGACTCATTTACTCCATCACGCATCAAAAGAGGATTTAATGTTGATGCTAAGTTTGATGAATCCCAAATATTATTTTCCGGTTCGAGGAGAGTATCGTCATCAATATCATAATGCAGAAATTGCCGAAGAGTTTGGTATTCCGAAAGATCATATTCTATTAAAAGAAAATGGAGATGTCGTAACATTTGTCAAAGGAAAATTAGTAGATAATCCAGAAAAAATTAATGTCGATGAAATTTTAATCGATGGAAATCGTGGAAACGATGTGGGAGAGCTAGTATTAAAAGACCGTGAAATGTTAGGAGAAAACGGAATTGTAATTGTTAGCTCTACTCTTGATAAGAAAAGCAAAAAGGTATTAAGAGAGGCAGATGTCGTAACGCGGGGTTTTGTTTATGTAAAAGATAATTTTGACTTAATTAACGAAGCACGTAAGATTTCCCGAGAAGCAATTGAAGAAAATATCGATGAAAATAGCAAAAAGGTCGACTATACAGCCATTAAAAACGAAGTAAGGGATCGCCTCGGAAAGTATTTTAACGAACAAGTCGGATCCCGTCCAATGATTATAACAGTCATACAAGAGGTGTAAAACATGGAGAAAGTATATGTAGTAGGGCATCGTAAACCAGATACCGATAGTGTTACAAGTGCTATTAATTTAGCTTATTTGAAAAAACGCCAAGGACTTAATGCTAGTCCTTACGTACTAGGAGAGATTTCGAAAGAAACAAAATTTGTACTAGATTATTTTCAAGTAAAAGAACCGGAATTTTTAAACGATGTCAAGTTGCAAATTAAAGATTTAAATTATCATAAAGGACTATTTTTAAAAGAAGAAACGTCTATTAAAGAAGTATATGATTATTTAGAAGAACAATCTATTACTGGTATTCCTATTGTAACAGACAAACAAAAATTAAAAGGACTCATTACGTTAAAAGGAATTGTAAGAGCATTTTTAAATAGTGATAATCATCATTTAAAAACTAGTTATGATAATATTTTAAAAACCATCGGTGGAGAAGAGATTATCAGAATCGAAGATGAGATTGAGGGAGACATTAAAATAGCTTCTTTCAAGAGTACGACGTTTTTGGAAAATATTTCTCTTACAAGAAATGATATTCTTATTGTAGGAGATCGTCATAGTATTATTGAATATGCGGTAGAAAGTGGTGTAAAACTTTTAATTATCGTAGGTGGCGGGGAGATCAAACAACATCATCTTCGTACAGCACAAGAAAATAAGGTAAATGTTATTCGAACCAAATTAGAAACGTTCGATACCGCAAAATTAATTAACTTGGCGAACTATATTGGTACGTTAATCAAAGAAGATAGTATTACTACTTTTGAAGAGAGTGATTACTATGATGAGTTTGTCATTAAAAGTTCTAAACTACGTCATAATAATTATCCTGTGGTTAGTAAAAGTAAAAAATGCATGGGATTGTTACGTATTACGGATATCAATGAGAAAAAACGAAAAAAAGTAATTTTAGTAGATCACAACGAAATGGATCAAAGCGTAGAAGGGTTAGAAGAAGCAGACATTATTGAAATTGTAGATCATCATAAATTAGGAAGTATTTCGACAAATTATCCAATTAATTTTCGAAATATGGCAGTAGGAAGTACGAATACTATTTTGTATTTTATGTTTGAAGAACAACATATCGAGGCTCCTCGCGAGATCATGGGACTCATGCTATCTGGTATTTTATCCGATACGCTAGCACTTACTTCTCCAACGACGACGGAACTAGATAAGATGGTAGTAAAGTCATTAGCAGAACAATTACATCTAGATTATAAGAAGTATGCAAGAGAAATGTTTAAAGCAGGAACTTCTTTAGAAGGAAGAAGCAAAGAGGATATTTTAACTGCTGATATGAAAGTATTCCCATGGGAAGATCAGAAATTTGCAATCAGTCAAATATTCACTTTGAATTTCGAGGATATCGAACGAGAAAAAGAAGAATACCTTCGCTTGATCGAACAGATGAAACAGGAAAAAGAATATAAGTTGGTGCTTGTTGCTGTAACCGATATCTTAAAAAATGGTTCTTATTTATTCTTTGATCAAGCTTCCAAAGAAATTATGGAAGATGCCTTTGGTATTCTTGACATGAAACAGGGAACATACGTAGATGGTATTGTTTCTCGTAAAAAACAATTAGTTCCTAAAATATTAGAAAATATTCGATAAAAGCTATCCGAAAGGATAGTTTTTTGTGTGGAAAAATAAAGAGTAACGGCTAACTTTTCCAGAAAATTGCATTTTCTAGTTGACTTTTAAAAAGTTCTTACATATAATTGAATTGTACTACTTGTTATAATACAAGTAAGGTAAGGAGGAAATATGATTGAGATTAAGAATGTCTCCAAACGCTACGGAGATTTAGAAGTTCTATCCAATCTGAACTGTACGATTAAAGATGGACTAATCTACGGATTAGTGGGAGCAAACGGAAGTGGAAAAAGTACGTTGCTTCGAATCGTAAACGGAATCTATCTAGCCGATGATGGAGATGTAAAAATCGATGGCGAAGATGTTCTTGATAACTCAGAAGTCAAACAAAATCTCGTATTTGTACCAGATGATTTATTCTTCTATTCTGGTTATACCATTTACGATATGGGACTTTTCTATCAAGCCCTCTACAAAAAGTTTGATATGAAATATTTAGAACGCTTGGCCAAAACATTAAAGTTAGACATGCACAAAAAGATTGGAACATTTTCGAAGGGAATGAAACGGCAATGTGCACTGATCTTAGCAATTGCCACCAACGCTCGCTATATGTTTTTCGATGAAACATTCGATGGAGTAGATCCTGTTGTTCGAAATGTCATTAAAAAAATATTAGCAAATCATTTAGAAGAAACCAACGCGACAATTGTTCTAACAAGTCATAATTTACGAGAATTAGAAGATATTGCCGATAATCTTGGCCTTCTTCATAAAGGAGGAATTCTATTTGAAGGAGATATCGACGAAATCAAGACCAATATGTTTAAAGTGCAAATTTCTCTAAAAGGAGATTTTGACAAAGAAACATTCGAAGGAATCGATATGCTAAACTTCAAAAAAGTAGGATCTATTGCAACGATGATCGTCAAAGGAGACAAAGAAAAGATAGGAAAACAATTAGAGAAATTAAAACCAATTATTCTCGATTATCTTCCACTTTCTTTAGAAGAGATCTTTATCTATCAAATGGAGGTGTTAGGTTATGAATTTAGCGAAATTATTTAATGGAAAATATCTTGTTCAAAACTTAAAAAAATCAAGAGTAACCTTAGCCTTTGTTCTATTAATTCTACCTATTTTAAATCTATTGATTTTCTGCATGCAAACATCTACAAATAAAATCAGTGTGTTAGCATTAAACGATATTTCTGGATTGACCACGTTTGGAATGTATATTATTCCAATCATCCTCTCTCTTATTCTATTCAGTTATGTTTTTAAACGAAAATCTATTGACTTTATAGGAAGTATGCCGATTGATCGAAAAACAATTTTTACCACAAATACCGTTGGTGGAATTCTAATTATTACAGCTTTAATTGGTATTACAACACTTCTTATGATCGGAGCAAGTGCTATTTTGCCGAACATTTATATACCAATGGGAATCTTTTTAGATTATTTTGTATTATTTACCCTTTCTTATATTTTTGTTTTCGTGGTTTGTAACATTGGATTATCTCTAGCTGGAAATGTAGCAACCACATTAGTAATTACTGCACTTATCTTATTTTTAGCACCATTCCTTCACTTCGTTTACCAAAATAGTCATTACTATTATGAAGAAGTATATTATGAATGTGATCAGTGCGCTATTAGTGATACTGGAGCAGAAAGTGGAAAATATCAAACTGGATTAACGAGAGAATATCAAACCTCGCATTATACTACTCCTGCAGAAGCGATAATCGAAACCCTTCGCAACGATACTACCTCTCTTTATAACGATGTTGCGTTAGGTAGAATGGCTCTTCTAATTATTCTTTATATATTAGTAGGATTTGTTCTCTTCCAAAGAAAAGAACTAGAAATATGTGAAATCTCTTTCAAAAATATCAAAGTTCATATGCTTGTAAAATCCCTTACGATGATCCCAATGCTCGTATTTATCTATGAAATTACACGAGATGCGGATTTTATCGGATTCTTATTTACGTTAGCGATTCTATTAATTTATAGCTTTGTATATGATTTAATTACGAAGAAAAGTATTAGTCATGTTCGCTTAAATTTATTATTTTTCCTTGGAACCCTTGTTATTTTATATCCGTTCTCTGGATGGTTGCTTGGAGATTATGAAAATGGTTCTCCAAGAAGAGTAACACTTACAGAAGATAATATTGAAAAAGTAGAAGTAGATCTTTCTTTCTTAGACCGACCAGAAGAAACCATTAAAATTACTGATAAAACAGTTTATAATCTTCTCCTTCAACCAGAAGAGGTAACTGAAGAAGAAGCAGTGACCAAAAATTATTATTCTATTTATATAGAAGTGCATGCCAATAATAGTATTTATGATACTTATATTTCTATTGATGAAGATAGAATGAAGCAATTAAAAGAAATGATTATGAAAAGTGATGCTTACCAAAACTTATCGAAGGCTTCTTTAGAAAATATTGATGTTGCAACTCTTTCAGAAGATTATGCAAAATTAACAGATCAAGACATTGCTTTATTAAAGAGTGCAATCGATCAACCAGATCAAGAAAAGAGTACCTTCTATCTACCAATTACGGCATATACTTATCAAAATCATGAATTAACAGAAGAAACTTATTATAGTAATTTAACGGATACTCTTAATCAAACGATGGTAGAGCGTTACAATGAGGTATGGAACAAATATCGAAAAGAACATAGTGATGCTCGTTGTAATTGGATGGATATTATCGATGAATATACTTATGAAACGAATACTTATGCGATAAACGAAAAATGCAAGGAAATTCTTTCTATATTAGAAAAACAAACAACAAACAGTAAAGAAAAGTTATATCGCATTACCGCTCATTTTGAAAATAATGTATACCTTAATTATTATACTAATCTTGATGCAGAAGCTCTAAAAACTCTAAATATGGCTAACAGCGAAACAGACGAAATAGTAGAAGAGGAAGTTGTTACACCAGATGTGGATTAATTTAGATTATCGAAAAAAAGAGTCTATTTATGAACAGATAGTGAGTGAAATCGAACGATATGTAGCAGTTGGAGCTCTTCAAAAGGGAGAGAGAATACCGTCTGTTCGAGCTTTAGCAAGTGAATTGGGAATTAATCCTAACACGGTAAAAAAAGCGTATGATTTATTAGAGAAAAAGGGCGTGATTGTAACGATCTCTACGAAAGGAACTTTTGTTAGTGAAGAAGTAGATGGAATTAAACAAGATAAAATAAATGAAATTTTACAAGTAATGGCTGACAAAATAAAAGAATTAGAAAGACTTGGCCTTACGAAAAAAGAAATATTTGAAAAATTAAAAGGGGAGTAAAATCCTCTTTTTTGTTGAAAAAACTCGATAAACGAATTATAATTATATTAAATAAAGTAGAAGGAGTAGAGAAGTATGAATCATAAAAAAATAGCCTGGGGGGGGGGTCAGAATTAGCTACCTCTTCTAGGAACGGGGAAGAAAAGAAAAAAAAGAATTTAAGAAGAAGTACTTTGGTAAACAGAATTCTATTGGGTGGTATATTAATTATTAGTTTGATTGCCGGAATTCATTATTCTTATGCTTATTTTATCCAAAGAGAAACGGTTAAAAATGTAGAATTTATCGTGGGGGATTTAACTTATGAACTCTCTAGCGACGCCTTCGAAGAAAACAGTCGAGTAACTGTTCCACAAAACGCAACGAAAGAGTTATATATTACGATTCAAAGCAAGAATGAAATCGACACTATTTATGAACTTTATTATCAGTTAGAAGACATCACGAAGAAAGAACAAATCAAGGTAGAATATTGGACGTTACCAGAAAACGATTTGGTAA
>CALVKE010000052.1 GCA_944332535.1 uncultured Bacilli bacterium | reverse complement strand
GTATCTCCTCCATCACTATAGATTGGTTCAAAGATACTTACTGGTGTTTTCATAGAATCTAAAGCATTGACGATGTCTCCTTCTTCGACGTTCAACTCTTTGGCAATTTCTTCTAACGTTGCTTCTTTTCCACTTTCTTTCATTTTCTCTTCTTTTAACTTTAATACTTTGTAAGCCAGATCCTTTAAAGAACGACTGACTCGAATCGAAGAATTGTCTCGTAAATAGCGCTTTAATTCTCCTAAAATCATTGGTACTGCATAAGTAGATAATCTAACATCATGACTTAAATCAAAGTTGTCAATCGCTTTCACTAAGCCAATACATCCTACTTGAAAAAGATCATCCATGTTTTCCCCACGATGATTAAATCTTTTCAAAATACTTAGTACTAATTTTAAATTTCCATTAATTAAATCATCTCGGGCAAAAGGATCTCCATTTTTCATCTTTTGCAGCAATTCTTTTGTTTCTTCGTTGGTTAAAACTTTAATATTCGCAGTATTCACGCCAGTTATTTCTACTTTGTGGCGTGCCATTATTTTCTCCTTTCAACAATATGTTGCTTTTATTTGTTTAAAAATATTCAAAAATTTTGCTTTTTCTTGACTTTGTTTTGGAAAATAGATACCATAGGGATAACGAAAAATATATAGAAAAGGAAAAAGAGGGATGTTTGATGAAAAAGGAGTTACTTTCGCCAGCGGGTAATATGGAAAGTTTGAAAGCTGCTGTTCATGCGGGAGCAGATGCGATTTATATTGGAGGAAAATCGTTTGGAGCACGTAAATTTGCGTCTAACTTTGACCGGGAAGAATTAAAGGAAGCTGTTCGTTATTGTCATTTGTATGGAGTTCGTCTTTTTATTACTGTGAATACGATGATTTATGAAACGGAAATAGAGGAAGTGATGGATTATCTTTGCTATTTGGTAGAACTTTCTGTCGATGCTGTTATTGTGCAAGATATTGGTTTGATTCGGCTTATTCATGAGTATTTTCCAACACTTGAAATTCATGCTTCTACCCAGCTTCATAATTATCAAAAGAGTAGTTTTGATTTATTAGAAGAATTAGGAGTAAAAAGAGTCGTTCTTGCGCGGGAAGCTTCTTTAGGGGAAATCGAAAAAATAGAGACTCCTTTAGAAAAAGAAGTGTTTATCCATGGGGCGATTTGTATTTCTTATTCCGGGCAATGTTTGTTTTCGAGTCAGGTCCTTGGAAGAAGCGGAAATCGTGGTGAATGTGCCGGAATGTGTCGTTTGCCTTATTCTGTTGTGGATGAAAACCAAGAAGAGATTCTTCCTAATCAATATCTATTAAGTCCTAAAGATTTGTGTACAATTTCTCATTTTCGCAAGTTAATGGAAAGCGACGTCGATAGTTTTAAGATCGAAGGACGGATGAAAAGTCCTGCTTATGTTTACTATGTGACTCGTATTTATCGTACTTTGATGGATCAATATTATGAAGGAAAAAACTTAGAAATTTCGGAAGAAGAGTGGAAAAATTTGAAACTTTTATTCCATCGTGGATTTACAGAAGGACATTTATTCGATGCTAAAGATTCTAATTTTATGAACGTAGAAAGTCCTAATCATATCGGAATTGATCTTGGAATGGTCAAATCTTTTTCTAAGAAAAAAATAGAAATTGTTTTGCATGAAGACCTTCATCAGGAAGATGGTATTCGCTTTGAAGCCAATGGAGGCGGAATGATCGTCAATTATCTTTACGATCAAAAAGGTAAACTTATCTCTCACGCTGAGAGAGGACAAACTGTGTGGGTCGATAATAAAGTAGGACTATCTACTCCTTCTAAGGTGTTAAAGACCAAAGATGTAAAATTAGAGCAGGAATTGTTGCATTATCCATTACGAAGAGTACCTATTTCTTTTTCGCTTTCTGCTCATGTGGGAAAATCTTTATCTGCTAGTATTTCGGATGGAGTTCATCAGGTCTCTTTAGAAGGAGAAGTGGTGCAGCTTGCGCAAAATCGTCCTACGACGAGAGAAGAGATCAAGAAGCATTTTTGTCGTGTTGGAGATACTTGTTATGAAATTGTGGATGGACATTTTGACTTAGGACAAAACATTTTTATTCCGATGAAGGCGCTTCATCAATTGCGTCGCGATTTACTTTCTATGCTTACTGCGAAACGATTGTATCGAGAAAAAGGAAAGACAAAACCATTTTTGCCCGAAAAAAATGAAAAATTTTTGAAAAAAGATGTCAAACTTTCTTGTTTGGTTCGTACCGAAGAGCAACTTCTTGTTTGTATTTCCTCGGCTTTTCGTGTATATGTTACCGATTTTTCGCTTTATCAAAAATACAGGGAAACCTATTCTAATTTGTATTACCGCGTAGATCGTCTTACTCCGCTTTCTACTTATCATAAGGAACGTCTTTTGCTTACGGAGTTTTGTCAGCTTCCACATGCCAAAGATAACGAAGTTGTGACGGATTATTATTATAATGTTTCTAATCGTAGTTTCTTATCTTATCTGAAAGAGCATTCCGTAACATCTGCTACTTTGTCGGTAGAGTGTCCTTTTTCTTCTCTTATAACTCTTTCTTCTTCCTTTGATTGTGAAGTGATTGCTTATGGAAGATTAGAATGGATGATCATGAAGCATTGCCTGTTTTCTTCTAAGTGCTCTTCTGGTAATTTGTTCTGCCAAAAAAATTCTTCTTTCTTCTTAAAAGACCGAAATCACCAACGATATCCTCTTGTTTTTCAAAATGGAGTGACGCATTTGTTTGGCCCTTGCAAAGACTTTTTTTCAAAGACAGAAATTCGTTCTCTTTCCTCTTATGTATCTTCGTTTCGCCTAGAATTTTTAGAAGAATCTAAGCAGGAAGTGCAAAGGATTTTAAAAAAATATCAAGAGTGGTTACAAATTCCTGAATTTTGTGATAAAATAAATACAAGGATGGTGAATAAGAAATGAAAAAGAAGACAAAAGAAAAAATAGCAATTGCAAATTATGGAAAATTAGCACTTCTTTTTCTTGTAGTCATTTTACTAGCTTTTGGAATTCGGCAATGGTATTTGAACTTTATTGCTTTGGAACATCAAGTCCCTGTGATTGCAGATGTGTTAACGAAACAGATTCGAAAAGAAGAACTTTATAGTTTTGTGAATGAAAACGACCCGGCTATCATATACTTTAGTGTTTCGGACGATGAGGATTGTCGAACATTTGAAGAGGAAATTTCTTCTCTTATTCAAGATTACTCCTTGGAAGATATTGTCGTATATATGAATTTAAGAGGAGAGGATGTTGCGCGTTATCTTGATACGGTAGCAGCGTATTATCATTATGATGGTTCTTTTGAAGAAGTTCCTACTTTCCTTTATTTTGAAGACGGAGAAATTAAAGAAGTTTTGACGGACACTTTGAAGAAGGAAGATGTAAAAACCTTCTTTCAAACCATCGGGGTTATTTCATGATTCATATAGTTTTATTCGAGCCTGAAATTCCAGGTAATACCGGAAATATCATGCGTACTTGTGTTGCAACAGATACGAAATTGCATTTGATTCGCCCTTTGGGCTTTTCTTTGGATGAGGCACATTTAAAACGAAGTGGCGTAAATTACATTGACAAATTAGATTATGTAGTTTACGATAATTGGGAGGACTTTAAAAGTCGTAATCAAGGGGATTTTTATTATTTTACCCGTTATGGTCATAAGCCTCACACAAGTTTTGATTATTCCGATTCCTCTCGGGAAATCTATTTGATTTTCGGAAAAGAATCGACTGGAATTCCCAAAGAAATTTTGCAACAAGATTTAGATCATTGTATGCGAATTCCAATGACGAAAAATGTTCGGGCTCTCAATTTATCAAATTGTGCAGCTATTTGTGTTTATGAAGTGTTACGTCAACAAAATTATCGTGATTTGTTAAGAGAAGAACCTCACAAGGGAGCAGATTATTTAGAGCGCCCTGAGGTGTTTTAATTCTCTTTGTTTGTTCACATAGCTCAGTTGGATAGAGTGCTTCCCTCCGAAGGAAGAGGTCGCGAGTTCGACTCTCGCTGTGGACACCAGGTAGTACAAAAATATATTTAGAATAGAGGAATACAATGAGTTTCATTCATCAAATTGAGCAACAGAAGTTATTAAAAAAACAAGTATTGGATAAGTTAGTACTTTATCCACCAGATGTAAAACATATTGGTAAATTGCAGTGCGTGGATCGTATTTGCTTTTTATCCGAATCTTCTTATGAAAAGTATCAACGCTTATTAGAGGATATCCAAGATTCTTCTTATGAGGAAATTGAAAAATTAGGATTGATTTTATCTGCGAGTGCTTTATTTTATACGTTTCCTAGTATTTATGAAAAAGATGTGGATGAGTTGATGATGTTAACGGCGGCTTCTTATGATTTGGATATGGACGAGTATCCTTTTTATATCGGTGTTTTGAAAGAGAAAAGTATTTGTTCAAAGATTGTACGTAGTTCTGCTGATTTATTTGAACAGTTGGAACTAGCTTATCAAGTGATGGATGCACAAGATGAAGCGTTTCCTTATAGCGAATGTCCTAATCAGGAAATGTTAGGGGATCATGCTAAGAGGATTCTTTCTTATCTTACTGTGGAACAAGAAAGTGCTGCGACGCTCGAGAAAGATTCTACTGTTTCGGAAGATTCGTACTGCAAAAAAAAGATTTTACCGCATAAGAACTTATCATAGTTCTTTTTTGTTTGACAATTTTTGATTGTTAAGTGGCGCTTTCTCGAGCAAAAGCACTGGCTGGGATTGACAAATAAGTAACTTGATAGTATAATGATAATGAAATTGATTTGATGGTGGTAGAGGATTATGAATGAGGAATATGTAAGAACAGATTTAGATGTTGCTATACGCGGGAAAAGTTCTTTTTATCAAAAGTTTTATTTTGCTATCAAACGAGTTTTTGATTTTATTGTAGGATTAATTGGTTCTCTTGTTACATTGCCTATTATGGTTGTTGTTAAAATTGCTTATTTATGTCATGGAGATTTTGCTCCTATTCTATTTAAACAAGAACGAATTGGAATGAACGGAAAACCTATTTACATTTATAAATTTCGTACGATGGTAATGAACGCGGATGATGTATTACAAGAATTACTTCGAACAAATGAGGAGATGGCCGTTGAATACAAACGCTATAAAAAGTTAAAAAACGATCCTAGAATTACGAAAGTAGGACATTTTCTTCGTAAAAGTTCTTTGGACGAATTTCCACAATTTTTCAACGTATTAAAAGGGGACATGTCTTTAGTAGGGCCTCGTCCTTACTTATACCGTGAAAAACAGGATATGGGAGAATATTTTGATACGATTGTACAAGCTAAACCTGGAATTACTGGTTATTGGCAGGTAAATGGTCGTAGCAATACAGATTTTGGAAAACGTTTGGTATTAGACGAATATTATTTATATCATCGTGGAATTCGATTAGATATTAAAATTTTTTGTAAGACTTTTGCTCAAGTGATATTAAAGAAAGATTCCATGTAAAAAAGAGGTCTATCGTTGGATGGACCTTTTTGAATAATATGATCTCATTTTAAAAGAAAGTAGGGGTATTATGGAAAAGGATACTAAAAAGAAGTATAAAAATCGAGGATTAACGATTTTTAGTCGTTTTCTTTTTCTCGCTTTAGTTTTTGTTTCTATTCTATTTATGTCTATGATTGGTGTAATGGGAGTTATTCCTCTTCCTGTTTTTGTCCTCTTCTTAGTTGTTTATGCTCTTTTCGTCCTAGTGGGTGGCGTTTTTCAATGGAAGCGTCATGTAAAAGCAGGATATAAATGGTTCTTTAATATTTTCTCAATACTTTTTCTAGTAGTATTTTCTTTTGGTATTTTTTATATTCAAGATACATTTGATTTTATGAATCAGATTCGTGACTCGGGATATCAAACAGATTACTATTATGTGATGGTTCGAGAAGATGCACCTTATCAGGAGTTAAGGGACGTAGAAGGAAAGACGATTGGAACGACTCCAATGGAGACGGAAAATTACCAAGAAGCTTTTTCGAAACTACAAAATGAGCTTTCTTTTTCCGAAAAAACATATCAAGATGCGGTTGTGATGGGACAAGATTTGTTGGATACGAATTTAGAGGTCATATTTATCAGTAATGTTTATTGTGATATTGTAGAAGATGCAATTTCCTCATTTGAAGAGGAAACTAGAGTCCTTTATACTATTTCGGTTGATACCAAGGAAGAAGTGGAGAAAAAGGATGTTGCCGTAAAAGAAGAACCTTTTAATATTTATATTAGTGGAATTGATATTTATGGAAAGATTTCTTCTGTTTCTAGAAGTGATGTGAATATGGTTGTTACCGTAAATCCAACGACTCACGAGATATTGTTGACTTCCATTCCTCGTGATTATTACGTACAATTACACGGAACAACAGGGTTAAAAGATAAATTGACTCATGCAGGGGTTTATGGAATTAATACATCAGTACAAACGGTAGAAGATTTGTTGAATATTGATATTAACTATTATGTACGAGTAAATTTTACTACGTTAATTGAATTGGTTGATGCAATCGGAGGAATCGATGTTTATTCGGATTATGAGTTTACTTCTCGTCATGGAAATTATCATTTTGTAAAAGGGCTCAATCATATGAACGGAAAGCAAGCATTAGGGTTTGTTCGGGAACGTTATGCTTTTGTAGATGGGGATCACCAAAGAGTGAAAAATCAACAGGCTGTCCTCACAGGAATTTTTGAGAAATTAACTAGTTCTACGGCACTTATTACCAATTATTCGACTATTCTAGATACTCTTGGTAATAGTTTCCAAACCAATATGGGAAGCGATAAGATCTATTCTTTGATTAAC
>CALVKE010000051.1 GCA_944332535.1 uncultured Bacilli bacterium | reverse complement strand
GGGACGTTCTTGCTTATTTCATTGAAAAAGCCCATCAAAACAACATTCAAATTCATGCCTGGATTAATCCTTTTCGTATTCGAAATGAAACAGATGCATCGACAATATCCGTTAAAAATCCTTGCTTTAAATGGTTAGGAACCAATCATGTAAAAAGGATCGAAGGAAAAGGGATCTATTACAACCCAGCTAGTCTGGAAGCGCAGCAATTAATTCTTGCGGGAATCAAAGAAATTGTTGAAAATTACGAAGTCGATGGAATTCATTTTGACGATTACTTTTACCCGGACGATACCATCGATCAAGAAAACTATCAAGCCTACCAAGAAGAAGGTGGATCGCTTTCAAAATCAAAGTATCGTCTTCAAGTGATTAATCAGTTTATTCAAAAAGTATATCAAACAGTAAAAGAGAGTAATCAAAATGTCTTGTTTGGAATTGCCCCGGATGGAAATATCGACAACAATTATAATAAAAACTATGCCGATATTTTAACTTGGGTTGGAGAAAAAGGGTATGTAGACTATATTATGCCTCAATTATATTATGGATTTCAAAACGAGACGAAACCATATAGTACCACTTTAAATCAGTGGAACGACTATATTAAGCAAGAAGAGATCTTTTTCATGCCAGTACTTGCTTTTTATAAAACAGGAGAAGTCGATCAATATGCAAAGTCGGGAAGCAGCGAATGGCAAACGCATAACAACATTATTGCAAACCAAATTCAATTTGCTCGCCATACGACCCATTATCATGGATTCACCATTTTTCGCTATGATAGTTTGTATGGAGAAAAGTCAAAAACAAGAGAAGAAGAATACCAAAATTTTCAAACTCTCCTCCAAAAATAAATTTACTTTTTTCTTCGCCTGTGCTATACTCGTATCATAGGAGGAGAAGAAGATGAATAAGAAAGGATTTACTTTAATTGAGTTATTAGCAACTTTGGTCATTTTATCTATCATTATGTTAGTAGCAGTTCCAAGCACTGTTTCTATCCTAGAAAAAAATAAGAAGGATGCCCTTATTTCCGATGCGAAAAGAATGGTGACAATGGCAGAGTCCCAAATTAGAAACAATGATACGATCGATACAGTCTATGGTGGATTTATTGTATTTAAACTTTCTTACTTAGATGATGGTTCTTTTGAAAGTGATCCCGATAATGCGACCTACGATCGTGATAAATCATTTGTAGTAGTACATAAAAAAGGAAATGCATCAAATTATCAGTTTGATTACTATGTACAAATGATCGGATCAAAAAGAGGATTGGATTTAACAAAAAATACGGCCTTAGATAGTTCTTCTGTGGTGACTTCTATGCGAAAACAAGATGCAGCAACGGCTATTAAAAGAGTATTTGGAGTAAGTTCTCCATCGATTGTTTATTATAATTAAAATGGAAAAGATTCTCTTTTCTGTTTTTTTGTGTCATGGAGAAGGATTTTAAAATTGAGTCTTGACTATTTTATAATTTGAAAGTATACTTTAATTGTAATATGATAGGAGGTTAAAGAAAGTATGAGACAAAACAAGAAAGGTTTTACACTCATTGAATTGCTTGCGGTAATTGTTATTTTGGGAGTTATTATGGCAATTGCAATTCCTGCAATGACGGGCTATATTAACGATTCGAAAAAAGACAGTATGGTATCTACGGCATTGAATCTCTTAAGTGCTGCAACCGATAGAATTACTGCCAATAACGCATTACCAGTTTCTGGACAAAGCGTTTATATGAAAGTGTCAGATATTGAATTGTCAAAAGGAGGAACTTCTCCTTACACCAATCAAAAATTTACAGACGTAAGTGTTGTAAGAGTGACAAATACCAATGGTGTGTACAAATATGAAATCTACTTAGTAGATGGAAATAATAATTGTCTTACTGCTAGTGAAGCGGAATTAAATGGTGCAACAGATGCAAAAAGAGCACTAGTAAAAACAGGTGGATGTACCGTTATTAGTGTACCAGATGGTACTACAACAATTAAGTAGAATAGGATGGAAGAAAGATGAAACAAAATAAAAAGGGATTTACGCTAATTGAATTACTTGCCGTAATCGTTATTTTGGGAGTTATTATGGCGATTGCAATTCCTGCAATGACAGGATATATTAATGATTCTAAAAAAGATAGTATGGTATCTACTGCACTTCATTTTGTAGATGCTGCAACAAATCGTTTAACGGCAGATAATAATTTACCAGTTTCTGGACAAAGTAAATATGTTTTAGTAAGTACGATCGAATTAAGTAAAGGAGGAGTTTCTCCTTATACGAATCAAAAGTTTTCAGATGCTAGTGTAATACAAGTTACAAATACTAACGGAGTATATGAATACAAAATTTATTTAGTAGATTCTAACAACAATTGTCTTACTGCAACAGAACAACAATTAAATGCGTCTACTGATGCAAAAAGAGATCTTGTAAAAACACAAGTTTGTGGAGGAAGCATTACAGATAACTGTTGTCCAGTAATCAATGCAAGTTAATTCATAAAAGAGAGGAAGAGTCCTCTTTTTTTATTCCTTTTTCCCTGTTCTTTTCTTGGAAAAAGAGAAAAAACATGGTAAAATGAGAGTACGAAAGAAAAGAAACTAGTATATTTTATCCCTTCTTTGGAATAAAAAATAGTAAGAAAGAAAGGGACAAAAGAAAGAAGGAAAAACGATGGAAGAGCGGTTTCACAGCGTGAAAAGAGCCAGTATTTTAGGAATTGTTGGCAATCTCTTTTTACTAATTATTAAAGGAATTATCGGGTTTACTACCAGTAGTCAAGCAATGATTGCGGATGCTTTTAATTCGGCAAGTGATATTTTTTCTTCCGTTATGACTTTTATTGGGAATCGAATTGCCAGTAAGCCTTCGGATGATGATCATAATCTAGGGCACGGAAAAGCAGAGTATATTTATTCCATGCTCATTAGTATTGTCATGTTATGGATGGCCGCAACATCCTTTATGGATTCTGTTACTTCACTACTATATCAGAGAAAATATGACTTTTCCATTTGGTTAATAGTTGTTTGTATTATTACTATTGGAGTAAAATTTTCTCTCTATCTTTATACCAATCATTTATCTAAGAAATACTCTAATCTTTTAATTGAAGCAAATTCTAAAGATCATCGAAATGATTGTATCATCACTTTTGTAACGCTCCTTTCTTGTCTTTTCAGTTTACAAAATATTTATTTTTTGGATGGAGTAGTAGGATGTTTTATATCTGTTTGGATTTTACTAACGGCGCTACATATCTTTCGAGCAAGTTATGATGTTTTGATGGATAAATCAATTACAGAAGAGACAAAAGAACGTGTCTATGCGATTATTCGTCGTCATCCAGAAGTTAAGAAAGTCATCCATTTTAATTCGACACCTGTTGGATATCGATATCAAATCTCTTTTACAATTTATGTGGATGGTAATTTATCTACTTTTGAAAGTCATGCGATCGCTGACCAATTAGAAGATGAAATTGAAAAAGAAATAGAAGAAATCTATCTAACAGTAATTCATGTCAACCCAATGCATATCAATAAAAAGGAAGAAACAAAAAAGAAAAATTCAAAGAAGAAAACAAGGGTAAAAGTAAATTTATGAAATTTCTTTGTTTTATTAAGTTCCTCAAGCTTTTATTAGTATGATATACAGTAATTTATAAAAAAGCTTAAAAAGAACTTGTCAAAGAAAGAAAAAAAGTATTATAATAAGGGTATAAAATAGAAGGGAAGTAAGAAAATGAAGAAGTATAGTATTCGAAAATACGTTCCGGGGGGGGGGTCAATTTAAGTAGATCTCTTAAAAAGAGAGATAGGAAGAAACTACTTATTTTTGGAAC
>CALVKE010000050.1 GCA_944332535.1 uncultured Bacilli bacterium | reverse complement strand
AGAATGGATTATGTTTGTCTTTTTACCGATGGAAACATGGCGTTAGCCGTAGAATTTAAAGAAGATGGAGAAGAGATTTCAAAAAGTCGACTACTACTGGAAGACGAAGAAGAAATTATGAAGTATGCCTCTCAAGAAGAGGAGGAGAAAATCTTTTACGTTGTTCTTTCCAAAAAAGAAGATCCGTCCTTTTTTACCAGAAAAGAAAAAAGAGTTCGTCATTTTTTAACAAGAGAAGTGATTCATTCTTATGAAAAGAAAGAATATTCTAAGTTAAGATACTTATATTTAGAGTATTTTAATGCTTCCGAAAAAAACTATAAAAAGATGAAAGAGGAGTTGCTTCGTTCGATGGATCAAACCTTAAATAAGAAACATTTTCAACTTTATGAATTGTTATTATTATTAACGAAGAAAAAGGTGTAAGAGAGAGGGTTCCCTTTTTCTTTTTTTATGGAAAAGAAATTCCCTCTTGTGAACAGATTTTTCTTGACATTTCTATTTATTTGTAGTAATATGAAAAGCGTAATTTGAAAACAGAGGTGAAGAGATGAGTGAAAAGAAACCAATCTACCTTACACAAAAAGGATTAGATGAATTAAAAGAAGAGTTAGAAGATTTAATTAATGTAAAACGTCCTGCTAACATTCTTGCAATAAAAGAAGCACGTGCTTTAGGAGACTTATCAGAAAATGCAGATTATGACTCTGCAAGAGATGAGCAAGCTCAGATCGAAGGACGTATTCAAAAAATCGAAAAAATGTTAGAAAACGTTGTCATTATTGAAAGTGTAGATAAAGATAAAGTAGGAATTGGTTCTACTGTTCAGATTAAATATATGGATGAGGACGATGAAGTAGATGAGTATACGATCGTTGGAAGTCAGGAAGCAGATCCTTTTGCAAGTAAGATTTCGAATGAAAGTCCTATTGCAAAAGCTCTTTTAAATCGTAAAGTAGGAGATATTGTAACAGTAGAAAGTCCAAATGGAAGTTATAATATTAAAATTACAGAAATAAAGTAGGAGGAAGTAAAAATGGCAAATAAGAAAGAAAATCCAAATCGTCATGAGTTTTCTTTGACTGTAGAAAAGGAAGCATGGACAAAATTAGTAAATGAGGCTTTTGAGAAGGTTCGTCGTGATAAAACGGTAGATGGATTTCGCAAAGGAAAAGTTCCAAAAGAGATATACGATAAGAAATTTGGAAAAGAAAGTTATTTAATAGAAGCTGCAAATCATGCAGTGAGTGATGAATTTCTTCGTATTATGAAAGAAAATAATTATCAGTTAGTAGCAGAACCACAAATTCATATTACGACTTTGACAGAAGAAAAGTTAGAGTTTACGATGACTTTGGTAGAACAACCAGAAGTAAAAGTAAAAAAATATACGGGTCTTAAAGTAACAAAAGGAAAAGTAGAAGTAACAGAGGAAGAAATCGAACATGAATTAGGACATTTGTTAGATCGTTTTTCTGAACTTGTTGTAAAAGAAGGAGATACTCTTGAAAATGGAGATGTCGCTGTTATTGATTTCGAAGGAAGTGTTGATGGGGTTCCATTCGATGGTGGAAAAGCAGAAAACTATTCGTTAGAAATTGGTAGTGGAAGCTTTATTCCTGGATTTGAAGATCAAATGGTTGGAATGAAGAAAGAAGAAGAAAAAGATATCGTTGTTACGTTCCCAGAAGATTATCATGAAGACTCATTAAAGGGAAAAGAAGCTACTTTCAAAGTAAAACTTCATGAGATGAAAGTGCGTAAGGCAAGAGAATTAGATGAAGAATTTTTTGAAGATTTAGCAATTGATGGAGTAAACGATGAAGCTTCTTTAAAAGAAGAAATTAAAAAGTCCATCGAGGCACAAAAAGAGATGGATACTGAAAATAAGTACATTAATGACTTGATTGAAGCAGTTAGTAAAAATACCGAAGTAGATATTCCTGAGGAAATGGTATTTGATACAGTAGAAGCAATGTTTGAAAACTTTAAACAAAAACTTGCTATGCAAGGAATTAGTTTCGAAGTATATCAACAATTCTCTCATCAAACAGAAGAAGATATTAAAAATCAAATGGAAAAAGATGCTTTTTCTCGAGTACTTGCTCGTCTTGCATTAGAAGAGATTAAAAAATTAGAAAACATTACCGTAACCGATGAAGAAGTAGATGCGAAAATCAAAGAAATGACAGAGCAATACAAGATGACTGAAGAAGAATTATTAAAACATGTCGGAAGCAAAGATATGATGAAATACGATCTTGAAATGAATAAAGTAGTAGACTTCTTAAAAGAACATAATGCGTAAATTGTTTACAAAATAGAGACATTTATGTTAGAATGTAATTGGTGATATGATATGGGATGGATGGAATATTTCATTATTGTCGTCGTACTGATTATTATATTATTAGCGATTTTAAAAGCGGGAAAAAAAGATGTTCATTTAGAGATGAACAAATTAGTAGAGTATCTTGGTGGAAAAGATAATATTTTATCTACGGAGACGACTCTTTCTCGGTTTAAAGTAACATTAAAGGATGTCGATATCGTTAATAAAGAAGGAATTCAAAAGTTAGGGGCCAAGGGAATTGTCGAAATTGAAAATCAATTAAAGATTATTCTTGGGCCGGAGAGTAAACAGTTAAAACGATATATTGATGATTTAAAAGCAAAAGACTAAGAAACTGAGGAGTACATTTTGAAAGTGCAAAAGAGAGTTCATGGTTGGTGGAAATGAATGCAAAAGAGAAATGGAAGGTAGCAGGGGAGTTGAATTTCTGAGTTTAGTAAGAAATTCCGGTAGATTACCGTTAACAAAATTGAGGGTATAGCACTTGCTATGAACTAAGGTGGTACCGCGGGAAAACTCGTCCTTAATTGTAATTAAGGAGGAGTTTTTTTATGGATTTCAATCATGTGGTAGAAGTATTTGAGGAATATATAAAGTCTTATGATAGAAAAGTAATGGAAATTGATCTTAAATATCATCACAGTTATAAAGTTGCTTCTTTGATGGAACAACTTGCCTCTATCTTGAAATTAACAGAAGAAGAGGTAACACTTGCCAAGGTGATTGGATTACTCCATGATATTGGACGGTTTGAACAATTTTCTACCTTCTCTTCGTTTAATGATCGTAAAACGAAGCAAGATCATGCGGATCAATCTTGTGTTTATCTTTTTGAAGAAGGACATATTCGAGCCTTTTTAACGGAGACAAAATATGATGCGATTTTAGAAAAAGCGATTCGTTATCATAACAAGTTTGCTTTACCAGAGGATTTAACGAAAAAAGAAAGACTCTTTTGTGAAATGATTCGAGATATGGATAAGGTCGATATCTATTATCAAAATGGAACACATTTTTCACGGCAATTTCAAAAAGATACAATAAACCCAGAGGTACTTGCTACTTTTCACCGTCATCAGACCATTCCTGTGACTCTTGTCAAGTCGAAAAGTGATGCAGTACTTGTCAATCTTGCGTTTCTTTTTGATATTAATTTTAAAGAAAGTTATGCTATTTTAAAAGAAACTGGAAATTTTGATGTTTTTTTATCCAGTGTTTTCGTAGAAGAGGATAGTAAAGAATTATGGGGAGAACTTGTGAAAGAATGCTATCAAGTAATAGAGAAAGGCAGTTTTTAAAAATAATAGGAAAGGATGCGATATTATGTTAGATAAAAAATATAATGCCCAAGAAAAAGAAATAAAATGGATGAATTATTGGAAGGAAAATAAAGTTTATCAGTTTCTTCCGGATCAAAGAAAAATATTTTCGATTGATACACCACCTCCAACGGTAAATGGAAAAATTCATATCGGTCATATTTTTTCTTATTCACAAACCGAGATGATTGCTCGTTATAAAAGATTAAGAGGATATTCTATTTTTTATCCGTTTGGATTTGATGATAATGGACTTCCTAGTGAAAGATTAGTAGAAAAAGAACAGGGAAAGAAAGCACATGAAATTGGAAGAGAAGAGTTTTCTAAGTTATGTTATGAGACGACGGATAAATACGAAGCAGAGTTTCAAGAATTGTTTAGTCGATTAGGAGTTAGTACGGATTGGGATATTCATTATAAGACCGTTAGTCCTTCGACCATTAAGATTAGTCAATTATCTTTTTTAGATTTAGTAGAAAAGAAGCATTGCTATCATAAAGAATCTCCTGCACTATGGTGTAATGAATGTTTAACTTCCATTGCTCAAGCAGAATTAGAGACGAAAACGGTTCGAACAACGTTTAACTATCTTCGTTTTCAAACTGTGGAAGATGGGGAAGAGTTTACGATTGCAACGACTCGTCCCGAATTGTTACCAGCTATTGTTTGTGTTTTTGTTAATCCTAATGATGAAAAACACAAATCTTTAATTGGTAAGACGGCACACATTCCCGTTATCGATGTAGAAGTACCTATTATGGCCGATGAGAAAGTCGCAATTGATAAAGGTACTGGTGTTGTTATGTGTTGTACTTTTGGAGATCAAACTGACATTGAATGGTGGAAGAAATACAATTTACCATTAAAATATATTTTTACGAAGGATGGTAGAATTGTTGATTCTGTTCCTACTTATGGCGGATTAAAAATTAAAGAAGCGAGAAAAAAGATCATCGAAGATTTACAAAATGGAGGATATGTTGTTAAGATTGAGGAACTAGAACATGAAGTTCAAACTCATGAGCGATGCGGTAAAGAAGTAGAATACTCTGTTATGAAACAATGGTTTATTGATACGATGAGTCATAAAGAAGACTTCCTACGAATTGGAAATGAAATTAAGTGGCATCCCGCTCACATGCAAAACAGATATAATGAATGGGTTGAAAATATTATGTGGGACTGGTGTATTTCAAGACAAAGATATTTTGGAGTGCCATTTCCTGTTTGGTATTGTAAAACATGTGGGGAAGCTATTTTTGCCGATAAGAAAGACTTACCAGTAAATCCATTGGTAGATCAACCAAAAATTAAGAAATGTCCAAAGTGTGGGGGATTAGAATTTTCTCCTGAGACAGATGTTATGGATACTTGGGCAACTTCTTCGGTTACGCCACTTATTAATATGCGCTATGGAGAAAAAGAAAATTATGAACATCTGTTAAAACCTATGAGTTTAAGATCGAATGCCAGCGAGATTATTCGAACTTGGGATTTTTATACCATTGTAAAAAGTTTCTATCATTTTGGACAAAGACCTTGGGATAATGTGATGATTTCTGGTTTTGCACTAGCTGGTAAAGGTGAGAAAATTAGTAAGAGTAAGGGAAATAGTAAGGTAGAACCAATCGATATTATTAATCAGTACTCTGCCGATGTTATTCGTTATTGGGCCGGTTCTGGTCGCTTAGGTACGGATATTGTATTTAACGAAGAAACTTTACAACGTGGTCGAAAATTAATTAATAAAATATGGAATGTATCGAAGTTTATTGAAATGCATTTACAAGATTATAAAGATAAAGAGTTT
The DNA here is from genome assembly GCA_944332535.1 of uncultured Bacilli bacterium. Classification (GTDB taxonomy): domain Bacteria; phylum Bacillota_I; class Bacilli_A; order RF39; family UBA660; genus MGBC162581. The sequence goes on along the minus strand of CALVKE010000050.1, from coordinate 5,242 downwards.
GATAATTATGAATATATTGATCGATGGATTTTAGGAAAACTCCAAGAGATGGAAGCTGGATTTTTGAAATACTTGGATGAATACGAAGTAGGGCTTGCTTTAAATCATTTAGAAAAATTCTTCTGGAATTTCTGTGATAATTATATCGAGATAGTAAAACATAGATTATATAGACCTGAAGAATTTGGAGAAGAAGCAAGATATTCTGGTCAGAAGACTGTTTCTACTTTACTTTATAAGTTATTACAAGACTTCAGTATTTTCTTCCCATTTATTACAGAAGAGATTTATCAAGAGTTATATCACGATAAGAAATCTATTCATATTACTGAAATTCAAGAACTTTCTTATTCCTTTGACGAAGAGAAAAAGTACGGAGAAGAAATCATGGAAATCATTGGTATTGCTAGAGGTGAGAAGACAAACCATAATGTTTCTTTGAAAACACCAATTAAGATGCTTGAGTTAGAAGTCAATGAAAAATTGAAGGCTGCTTTAGAAGAGGCAATGAAAGATTTTAAAGCAACTTTGTTTATTGAAGATCTTCGTATGAATGTTTGTAAAGAGGGATACCAAGTTTCATCGATTGAACTTGATTTAGAGGAAGAAGAATAAAAGAGCGAAGGCTCTTTTTGTTTCGAAATGGAAAATAATGCTATATTTTTGTAGTAGTTTCGTGTATAATAAATACAAAAGGAGAGGTTAGGAATGAATGAGAAAGAATCAAAAGTGATTACGAGTCGAGATACCGATTTTGCTCAGTGGTATACGGACTTGTGTATCAAGGCAGAATTAGTAGATTATTCTTCGGTAAAGGGATGCATGATTATGCGACCTTATGGTTATGCAATTTGGGAGAATATTCAAAAAGAATTAGATAAACGTTTTAAAGAAACAGGACATGAGAATGTTTATATGCCTCTTTTTATTCCGGAAAGTTTACTTAATAAAGAAAAAGATCATGTAGAAGGATTTGCGCCAGAAGTTGCATGGGTGACATATGGTGGAAGTGAAAAACTTCCAGAGCGTCTTTGCGTTCGTCCGACAAGTGAAACTTTGTTTTGTGAGCATTATGCGAATATTGTAAAAAGTTATAGAGATTTACCCAAACTTTATAATCAATGGTGTAGTGTTGTTCGTTGGGAAAAGACGACTCGTCCTTTTTTGAGAAGTCGTGAATTTTTATGGCAAGAAGGACATACTGTGCATGCAACCGCTGAAGAAGCTATGGAAGAGACTAAGAAAATGCTTAATATTTATGGGGATTTTGCTGAAGAAGTATTGTCTATTCCAGTTATTCGTGGAGAGAAGACTGAGAAAGAGAAATTTGCTGGAGCAGAAAAGACTTTTACCATTGAAGCTATGATGTATAATGGAGTAGCACTTCAATCTGGTACTTCTCATTATTTTGGAAATGGGTTTGCCAAAGCATTTGATATGACTTATTTGGATCGGGAAAATCAGCTACAATATATGTATCAAACTTCTTGGGGAATTAGTACGCGAATTATTGGTGCTATTATTATGACACATGGGGATGATCATGGATTAGTGTTGCCACCAAATATTGCTCCAATTAAAGTAGTCATTGTTCCAATTGGAAAAAATGCAGATGCTGTTCTTGAAAAAAGTTATGAGATTGCCCGTGGTTTAAGAGCGAAAGGAATCGAGACGAAGATTGATGATAGTGAAAAATCGCCGGGATTCCGTTTTGCTGAGAATGAGATGAAAGGAATTCCTGTTCGTATTGAAATAGGATCTCGTGATTTAGAGCAAGGAACTTGTGTATTAGCTCGTCGTGATACGTTAGAAAAAGAAGTTGTGTCTTTGGATAATGTTTGTGAAGAAGTTGTTCGTTTGTTATTAGATATTCAAGAATCTATGTTACTTCGTGCTAAGACGAGAAGGGATGCAATGATTCATACAGCAACAACAGCAGAGGAAATGGATCATATCATTGAAGAGGAATCTGGATTTGTTCTTGCTCCTTGGTGTGGAAATCGAGAGTGTGAAGAAAAAATAAAAGAGAATTACGGAATTACTTCTCGTTGTATTCCTTTTGATGAAGAAGTCCATAAGGAAAAATGTGTGGTTTGTCAAAAACCAGCTAAGCATATGGTTTATTGGGGAAAACAATATTAATGGGAAAGAACGATTCATTCGTTCTTTTTTTTGCAAATAATTGAGTTTTGAAAGAATTTCTATTATAATGTAAATAGAGTAAAAATAGGCGGAAATTTGTTATATTTCGTAGAAGAATGGGAAAGGGCTCAAATGGACCAAGAAAAGAAAAAAGGAGTTATCAAAATTAGTGTATTTATTACAAGTATTTTTGTAATATTTTTAAGTGTCACGTATGCATTCATTAATGTGACGCTATCTGGAACGAAACGGCAAGTAATCACAGCAGGGAATGTAAGTTTGGTACTGGAAGAAGATGAGAATAATTTAACAATTGAAAACGCTCTTCCTATGTATGATGAAGTGGGAATGGTTCAGAAAAATCCATTTACTTTTCGCCTTGTCAATAACGGAACAACTAGTATGCATTACACGATCAAGTTAGTGGATATTACGACAGGAAGTAACAAACTTTTAACAAGTGATGTGAAGTATTATTTAACAAAAGAGGGATCAGGAAGTCCAGCCTTACTTTCTAGTTTGGTAAGTGGTGTTATTGATTCTGGAATTATTTCTGAAGGACAAACAATTAATTATACTCTTCGTTTATGGATTCGAGATGGGGTAACGGATAATAATGCTATTTCTGGAAAAAGTTTGAGTTATTGAATCGATGTCAAAGCAAGTCAAGGCACCTATCCTTTATTAAGTATTATTGCTAAGCAAGGAGACTACATAGCATATGAAGGAAATAATGGTTGTATGAAAGATGGTATTCCTGTGACGGGGACGTCTGATGCAGAAAGCGGAAATTCCTGCCTTGGATATAATGCCAATGATACTTTGGATACCAACAGTAATACTTATGGCTATTGTGCTAGTAATGCTTATAAATTTTCTGTAAAGGGATGGCGAATTGCTTATACGGAAGATGATAGAGTTTATCTTGTATCAGCAGGTTCTCCTGAATGTAATACAAGAACTGAATCTACTGCTAATGCAACGTATATTGGCGAAGCCAATGAGAAAGCGAAAAAGTATTGCAATGCTTCGTTTGTAGATGGGGATTGTAGTGATAATAGTGATGTTTGGGCGATTAGTGATACCGACTTTTATAAAATGACTAGTCAGATCTCAGGAGGAGAGGGAAGCCATTTAACTAGTTATTATGGTGAACCGAATTGTCTTGGGGTTTCTTCTAATCTATCCTGTGGTTATAACAATGATTTGATCGATAATGGGGGATTTTATTGGCTTGCAGCCTCTTATACTGCCTCTAGCACCAGTGGCCTTCGTTGGCGTCCGACTACTCGGACCGTCTACCTCGGCAACGGTTTGAGTGCTTATGGCCTTCGCCCCATCATACGTTTATCGTCTTCTGTCTATGTGACAGGAGGAAGTGGTACTATGGAGGATCCTTATACGATTGCTAATGAAAAGTAAGTATAATAATTATGTTTTGAAATAGAGTAGAAAAAGATAAAAGAATGTGGTATACTGAAAAGGAATAAAAAAGTAGAAAGAGGGAAGTAAAAATGATGAAAAAAAGAGTCTGGGGGGGGGTCAGAATTAAATAAAAGATTCTCATCCCTTTCAAGGAGAACGATATTTTTAGGAGGACTTGCTCTTATTAGTGTGGGAGTCGTGTTCTCGTATTCCAAAGCTTTGTTTACCAAAAAAGTAGAAGGGAATAAAGTCGAATGGATTGTGGGAGATTTTTCCTATCAGTTAGAAAGTAGTGCCTTGGATGAAGATTATAGTATTACGGTGGGTCCAGGGGAGAGAAAACAGTTTAATATTACGTTATCTAGTTTCAATGAGAAAACCTCGAAATATGCTTTGTATTATCAATTTATAACAAAGTTAAGTGAAGAAGAGAAGAACCAAATAGAGATTGGATATTTAGATACGACTCAGCATCCAACCAGTGGAGTGATCGATACCAATGAAAGTGTTATGATCACGATTAAAATTGTAAACCATAGTAATAAAGAAGTAGAAATTGCTTTTGGAGCAGAAGGTGGATTAGAGAATAACGAGATCATCGTAACAAAGGGGATTGCGATTGATCATGTAATGCATGGAAGTGATATTATCTTAGCAGCAACGCTTGACGGATCTCCATTAGAGGAATTTCCAAAAAGAGAAGATAACTATGGGGTAAAGAGTGTTAGTTGTAGTGATGGAGCAGTAGGAACCTTTAAGACGAGTAACTGGAGTTTTATTGTAGAAGATTTTGTGAGAAGTGAGACAGAGTGTGTAGTAGACTTTAGTAAAGATATAACAATTGATGAGACGTCTCCTATTATTACGAGTACCAAAGAAGAGATGAATCAAGAGATTACAGAAGGAAAGACTAGCATTGTGGAAGCGTTAGCAGCTATGGGAATAACTGCAAATCCAGAAGATGGTTTTCCAGTATTAGCCGAAAATATTAAGAGAATAGCCAGTGATACGACTGGTGGAGCAGGGGATTTATTAAGTGGTAAGACGGCTTATTTTAATGGAAAGAAAGTAACAGGAACGATGGTGAATCAAGGAGCAAAGACGGCTACCTTAAATGCTGGACAAAGTTATACGATTCCATCTGGATACCATAATGGAAGTGGAAAGATTACCGTTAATAGTTTAGCGAGTCAAACATCGGCAACTGCAACTGCTGGAAATATTTTAACTGGAAAGACCGCTTGGGTGAATGGAACAAGAATAACGGGGACGATGGCAAACCAAGGAGCAAAGACGGCTACCTTAAATGCTGGAGGAAGTTACACGATTCCAGCTGGATACCATAATGGAAGTGGAAAAATTACCGTTAACAGTTTAGCAAGCCAAACGTCCGCTACTGCTAATGCAAGTAGTATATTAACAGGAAAGACAGCATGGGTAAATGGAGTTAAGATAACAGGAACAAATAAAGGATACGATCAAGGAGTTGCCGATGGTAAAACCGCTTCTGCTGTTTCTGTTGTTAAAAAAGGCTCTATGTCTTTAACTGTTTCAATGGGAAATACTACTAGTACAAGTGCAACGATTGCTACAACGAACGGATCGAAAAAGTTAGTTGCTATTTTGACACTACCAACCTATATTGCCTCTAGTGGTTCAAGTGGTGGAGATCATG
>CALVKE010000049.1 GCA_944332535.1 uncultured Bacilli bacterium | reverse complement strand
TATACGGACGATCTAGAAGATCGCTTTCGAATCGAAATAACTTATCCAGAAGAATATTTAACGCTAGATTATCTAGCACAAAACGTGGGGAATCAATACTATATTACGCTATCTTATCAAGAACATTGGAATGAGGGAAAAATTCAAACAGCCTTTGATCTATTCTTACAGGATTTAAGAAATAAGACAATCTACAATTATAAGAAGACCTTTGAACCAAAAGTTACCGTATATGTTAGTATGGAAAACGCCAAATATATTCACGTGGAAAAAGATGGAAAAGAAGGACTAGATGTTTATGGAAGATCTTTATCAGTTTGAAAACGCCTTGTATCAACAGGGAGTCCGCTACATCGCTGGAGTCGATGAAGTAGGAAGGGGTCCATTGGTTGGACCAGTCGTAACAGCTTGTGTCATTTTACCGCAAGATTTTGTTTTAGAAGGATTAACGGATAGTAAGAAGTTATCCGCAAAAAAAAGAGATTTATTTTATGATTATATTATGGAACATGCGCTTAGCGTAAGTGTTGGTATGATGGATGAGAAAGTAATCGACGAAGTAAATATTTATGAGGCAACCAAAAGAGCCATGTATCAAGCGATCGAAAAATCGAAAATCGTACCAGATCACGTATTAATCGATGCCATGAAGTTAGAGAAGCTAACGATTCCTTCTACTTCTATTATCAAAGGAGATGCCAAAAGTATTTCGATTGCTGCTGCTAGCGTCATTGCTAAAGTAACAAGGGATAGAATGATGGAAGAATTAGATAAAAAGTATCCGATGTATGGATTTCGAAAACACAAAGGATATCCGACCAAAGAACATATCGAGGCGATCCAGAAATATGGTATCATCGAAGAACATCGAAAAACGTTTCGCCCTGTCAGTCAATATGTAACCCATTAAAAAAGGAACAGCAAATGTTCCTTTTTATCGTTTCATGAGTTGATATCCTAATTCCAATAATTTGGTAATTTCCAAAAATGTTTTTTCCGATACTTCTTCTTTTAGTTTTGAAAGAATACTAGTATCTTTTTCATAAAGAGCTTCCCAGTTATTTTTTAAATAACGATAGATCACTGCAATTTCTTTTTCCGTTACCTCCGGATAATTTTTTTTGCAATAATTTTTTAAATCTTCTAATGTCATCTTTTTGACATAATTTTCTACTAATGTCTTATACATTTTCTCCTCCTTTTTAAATGTATGTTAACTTTTCAAAAAACGTGCATACTAAAAATGGTGAAGAAAATGAAACGAGAGAAAAAGTACGAAAAATCGATCAATCGACGGATTACGATCACTATCTATGGAGTGATTTTCCTCTTTTTTTTCATTGCTGTGCAATTATTCCGAGTGATCTATATCGAAAAAGATGAACATTTAGCGTTATTGGAAGAGTTATCGAATGAAGTGATCGAAGGAGAAAGCGCACCGCGAGGAAGAATCTATGATCGAAATTATAAATTACTAGTAGATAATGAAGCAGTTCCTTCGATTATCTATCAGAAAGAAGGAAATCTTTCCACATCCGAAGAAATAGAACTTGCGTATCAGATGAGTTCCCATTTGTCTCTTCCTTATGAAAAGTTACAGCCTAGAAATTTAAAAGAGTTTTACCTAAGCAAATACGATGAAGAGCTCACCAAACGGATTACCGAAGAAGAATGGGAAAAGTTAAAAAGACGAATTTTGAATCAAGACGATATTTATAATTTAAAATTGGATCGGATTACCGAAGAAGAGTTAAATGCTTTAACGGAAGAAGATCGAAGAGCCGCTTATCTTTATTATTTGATGAATAATGGATACTCATATCAAGAAAAGATTATCAAAGAAAATGCAACCGATGAAGAATATGCTTATTTTGCTGAAAATGAAGAAAAAAATAGTGGGTTCAAAATCAAAACAGGGTGGAAGAGAAAGTACTTATATGGGGATACTTTAAAACAAATATTAGGAAGTGTAGGACCAATTACGAAAGAAGAAAAAGATGACTATCTCAGTCAAGGATACCAATTAACGGATATTGTAGGTCATAGCTATTTAGAAAAACAGTACGAGGAAATCCTAAAAGGAACAAAAGCAACCTATCGTAAAATTAATTCTACCACGCTAGAACAACTAACGGAAGAAAAACGAGGAAAAGATATCGTGTTAACCATTGATATCGAACTGCAGCAAAAAGTAGAGGAAGTATTAAAAAAAGAGTTACTTCGTGCCAAAGGGGAAGCCAATACCAAGTATTTTAATCGCAGTTATGTCGTTATTCAACAACCAGGAACCGGAGAAGTCCTCGCAATGAGTGGAATGCAGATCATCAAATCGGGAAGCGAATATACTTATGTGGATGTAACAAGTGGAATTTTAACGGATCCGATGACGCCAGGAAGTGTTGTAAAGGGTGGTAGCATGCTCGTTGGATATAATACGGGAGCCATTGAAATAGGAGAGTATAAAACAGACGAATGCATTAAAATTCAATCTTCTCCGCCGAAATGTTCTTCTCATCAAGTCGGTCGTTTAAATGATATTGAAGCAATGGCAGAGTCTAGTAATGTTTATCAGTTTAAAATTGCTATCGAAGTAGGAAAAGGTGTGTACCGCTATAATCAACCATTAAAATTAGCAGAGGAAGCTTTTGATATTTATCGAAAAACATTTGCCGAATTAGGCCTTGGGGTCAAAACAGGAATTGATTTGCCGATTGAAAGCTTAGGTTATATTGGAAAAAAGAAAGAAACGAACTTACTTTTAAATTTGGCAATAGGGCAATATGATACGTATACTCCTATTCAACTATCGCAATATATTACGACGCTCGCATCCAATGGAAAGCGGCTAAAGCCCCATTTATTAAAAGAAGTCCATCAAGCAACAAATACCGAAGAAATAGGATCACTAGAAATGTCCGTAGAACCGGTAATTTTAAATACCGTAACGACGAAACAAGAGTACTTAGACCGCGTACAAGAAGGAATGATTGCGGTAATTGATCATGGAACAGGAAAAAATGTAATGGGAAAGGTCAAAGAACCGGCTGGAAAAACAGGAACGAGCGAAAGTTTCCTAGATACGGACGGAGACGGAGTCATTGACACTGAGACGGTAAGTAATGCTTTTGTCGGATACGCGCCTTACTCAAGTCCTGAAATGAGTATCACGGTAACTAGTCCCGACGTGGAGGATCCCAATACCAATATTTCTTTTCATAGTTATGTAAATCGTCGAATCGCAAGAGAAATTTCCAATCTTTATTTTAATGCCTCTTAACACTTGACGAAATTTTACACCAAAACAAATGTTTTCTGGTTTACAATTAGTATAACTCTATAGTATGATACAGTTAGAAAAGGCAATTTTCAAAAGAAAAAAATCATTAAAGAGGGAAAGACATGCATATTAGCGTATTATTAGAAGAGACAATTGAAGCATTAAACGTCCAAGAAAACGGTATCTATGTCGATGCAACACTTGGATATGGAGGACATTCCTCTGAAATTTTAAAGAGATTAAAAGCAGGACATCTATATGCTTTTGACCAAGATAGAATGGCAATTGAAGCAAGTAAACAGCGCCTTTCTGCTATTTCTTCCCACTTTACGATTATCAAAAGTAATTTCAAAGAGATGAAGGTAAAATTAGAGAAAGAAGGAATTACCGAAGTCGATGGAATTGTCTTTGATTTAGGAGTTTCTTCTCCACAATTAGATGAAGATTTTCGAGGATTTAGTTATCATAAGGATGCACCGCTAGACATGCGAATGGATCTAGATCAAAGTTTTTCTGCTTATGACGTAGTAAATACTTATTCGGAAGAAGACTTAGCAAGAATTATTTTTGCCTATGGGGAAGAGAAATACGCCAAAAGTATTGCTCACCATATCTTAGTAGCAAGAGAAAAAAAACCGATAGAAACTACCCTTGAATTAGTAGAAATTATTAAAGAAAGTATGCCAGAAAAAGCAAAACGAGAAAAACATCCGGCTCGCAAAACCTTTCAAGCGATTCGCATTGAAGTCAATCAAGAGTTAGCGATTTTAGAAGATAGTATAAAAGATGCTCTTTCTCTTTTAAAAGTCGGAGGAAGATGCGCCGTCATTACCTTTCATTCTCTAGAAGATAAGATTGTAAAAAAAGTATTCAAAGAACATTCGGAAGTCGCAGAAATTGTAAAAGGACTTCCCTTTATTCCAGAAGAATATCTTCCATCTTATCAATTAGTGAACCGAAAGAAAACGACGGCAACGGAAGAAGAATTAAAAAATAATCCTCGCGCAAGAAGCGCCACACTTCGCGTAATTGAACGAGTAAAATAAAAAAAGGAGGGATACCATTTGAGAAAAGTAAAAAAACGCTTAAAAATGAGTCGCTTTGAAAGACTTTTATATGCTTTTACCTTTTTGCTTTTGGTAATGACTCCTTTGACGATTATTTTTTCTCAAGCAACGCTTTCCAAAGTAAACTATGAAGTAGAAAAAGTAAAAAAACAGATTCAAACACAAGAAAAGAAAAATGAAAGCTTGGAGATGAAAATCGACGAGTTAGCTTCCTTAGACAAAATACAAGAGGTTGCAAAAGAGCAAGGTTTAAGCTATAATAGTGATAGATTTAAATCTATAGTAGAGGGAAGTGAAGAAAATGAAGAAGAAGGCAAGGAATGATATTAAATTTAACAATTTAGTGTATTTCTTAGCCCTTTTTTTATTTTTGGTACTGGCCGGAAGATGTGCCTATCTATCGCTTAGTAGTGAAGTGGATGGTATTAATTTAAAAGAATTTGCTAGTCGAAGAACGACGCGAAAAGAAACGATTGCTGCCAAACGTGGTACCATTTATGATGTGAATGGAAAAGCACTTGCCCAAAATGTCTATTCTTATACTTTAATTGCCTATCTTTCCCCATCTAGAGGAGAAGGAAACTATGTAACCGAAAAAGAAAAAACAGCAGAAGCCTTGGCTCCGATTCTAAATATGGAGAAAGAAAGCATTTTAAAACTATTAAATAAGGATGTTTATCAAACGGAATTTGGAACCAAAGGAAAAGGACTAACAGAGTTAACCAAAGAAAAAATAGAGTCACTAAATTTAGATGGAATTGACTTTATAGAAGATCAGAAAAGGTATTATCCAAATCATGATTTTTTATCCTATACGTTAGGATATGCCAAAAACGATGAAGATGGGAATATTGTGGGGGAACTAGGACTGGAAGCTCTTTATAATAAAGAGTTAACCGGAACAGATGGATTCCGTATTTATCAAAAAGATTTAAAAGGATATAAGATTGCAGGAACTTCCGAAGTCGTCCAGGAAGCAGAAAACGGCTATGATATTTATTTGACAATTGATGCAGATATTCAGCTAAGAGTAGAAGAAAGTATCAAGAAAGTCGCGGAACAGTACAATTTTGAGCAGATTAATATTGTCGTGGCAGAAGCCAAAACGGGGAAAATTTTAGCGATTAGTACATATCCATCGTTTGATCCGAATATTCGAAATATTACAAATTACTTAGATCCAAATGTAAGTGTTGCTTTTGAACCAGGATCTACCATGAAGATTTTTTCTTACATGGCGGTAATGGAAGCTGGAAAATATAATGGGGATGAAACCTTCCATTCTGGAACTTACACCACCAAGGACGGAACAGAACTTGGAGATTGGAAGCGAGAAGGATGGGGAGAAATTACCTATGATAAAGGATTTGCGTTATCTAGTAACGTTGGAGTAGTCAATTTAATTAGTAAATATCTGAGCCGAGAAGAATTACTTAGTTTTTATCAGAAACTAGGGTTTGGTTCAAAGACGGGAATCGAGTTAGCCAATGAAGTAAGTGGTAAATTAGACTTTAAATATGAAACAGAAGTATTAAATGCTGGATTTGGACAAGGTATTATGACCACATCCATTCAAAATGTAAAAGCTCTAACGACCCTTGCGAATGATGGAATGCTATTAAAACCTTATCTAGTAGATAAAATTGTCGATGATGAAGGAAATGTTATCGTACAAAATGGTCGAACCGAAATTGAGAAAGTAGCAAGTACCGAAACCATTAACAAATTAAAAGATTTAATGGAAGATGTTGTACAAGTTGGAACCGGAACTTCTTATAAAATGGACGGATATGATTTGATTGCTAAAACCGGAACTGCTCAAATAGCAAGTGAAAATGGACAAGGGTATTTAACTGGTGCTTACGATGTTATTCGTGGATTTGCCGGACTTTATCCAAAGGATGATCCGGATATTATCATCTATGCGAATGTCAAACGACCAAAACCAAATTCTCCAGCTCCTCTTGCTAAACTAGTAAAAGAAGTTATCGAAAATATTAGTAAGATTCGTTCCAATAAAGTAGAAGAGGAAGAAAAAACACTTGAAGAGTGGACTTTGGATTCTTATCAAAATAAAGAAGTAGGATCTATTCAACAGGAATTAGAAGAACATCAAATAACACCGATTGTGTTAGGAGATGGAGAAAAAATAATTGAACAATATCCAGAAAAAGATACCGTAGTATCCGCAGGAAGCAAAGTGTTTTTAAAAACTAATTCTTCTAACATTACTCTTCCTAATATGAATGGTTGGAGTAAAAAAGAAGTGATGTCGTTCTGTAATTTAGCGTCTCTTCCTGTTACGATAGAAGGATCCGGTTATGTAACAGAACAAAGCTTGCCAGAGGGAACAAAGATAGAATCAGGAATGACACTAAATGTAGTGTTAAAAAAGAAATATTAGAGGTGGAATATGAAAAATAGTGGATTTACATTAATTGAACTACTTTCTGTATTAGTCATCATGGGAATTGTTATGGGAATTTCGATCCAAAGTTATCGGGTGTTAACCAATCGAAATAATGAAACAAAATATGAGTATTACTTGGAGTCCATGAAGAAAAGTGCTGATTTATTCTTGGAAAGTCGAAAAGACAAAATGGCAAGTGGAAGCTGTCTCAGTGTCAATTATCAAACATTGGTTACCAAAGGATTGTTAAAAGAAGAAAATATTACTTGTAATGGGTATTTACAATTAAAGAAAAATGGTAGAAAATATACTTATGATGTGACAGCATTAGAGTGTAAAAATGAAAAAGGTACAGTGTTGAAAGAGAAAACTGCAAATGTGAATGGTAGTTGTACAGTGGTAAATTAAAAATAGGAAGGAAATCAAGAGATGAAGGATAAGAAGAAGGGAATTATATTTTTTGGGATATTATCGATTGCGCTTGTTGCATTATTTACAACTAGTTATGCCTTGTTTCAAAAGACAGTAAGCGGAACTAAAAACTTTAAACTTTCGGTTGGAACTCTAGACTTTGAATTAGAGCAGGAAAAAAATTCTATTCGACTAAATAATGCTTTTCCCATGTCAGATAGTTATGGAAAAACGTTAAATCCCTATACATTTAGTTTGCATAATACGGGAGATGGGACGGTTTATTATCGAATTTCTTTAGAGGAAGATACGGAACAAAAACAAGCTTGTAGTGGTTGTGAATTCTTGTCAAACACAATGCTACGTTATGAATTAAAAGAAGGGGAAACTGCAGTGGGAGGACCAGAACTGCTATCAGAAGTAAATAATGTTTTGGCAACAGGAAGCATTGAAGGAGGAGCAACCAAAAATTTCGAACTTCGCTTATGGTTAAAAGAAGAAGCAACGATCGAAGAAGAAAACAAATATTATTTTTCAAGAATTAAGATTGAAGGGAGTATTGGAGAATTTAGTGAAGAATATGTAGATCCGAGTGGAGCAAGTGCTCCAGTGTTGGCAACTGGAATGATTCCAGTAACTTATGATGAAGGACAAGAAAGTTGGGTCAAAGCAGATACTTCTAGTGCTTGGTACGATTATAATAATCAGATGTGGGCGAATGCAGTGACCGTAACAGAAGCAAATCGCTCTACTTATATGAGTGCATCAGCTGGAACGCCAATCCCTATGACTGATATTAATACGATGTGGGTCTGGATTCCAAGATATGAATATCAGTATACTGATTTAGGAGATCAATATGCGGGAGGCACTCTGGCCTTACCCGGAGAGATTAAAGTGAACTTTATTCCTGCTAGTCAAATTTCACCAAGTAATCCAGATGTTTATAAAATACCGGAAGGATTTACCTTTGGAGACGAAGTATTATCCGGATTCTGGATCGGAAAATTTGAAACGACAGGAAGTATGAGTGCGGCTTGTACAGACGAAAATTGTACAACAGCTGATTTAACGATCAAACCAAATTTGACAGCTGTAACAAACCAGTCTATTGGTAGCCTGTTTTTTTCGATACGTTCTATGCAAAATGAAGCAAACGCAAGTAAGTATGGATTTGATGTAATCGGAAGTGGAACGACGAATGTACATATGGCAAAGAGTACCGAATGGGGTCTTGTTGCGATGCTATCGCAGTCAAAGTATGGAAAGTATGGAAATCCTAGTTATTCTGGAGCCGATAAAGAAGTGGCTATCAATAATTGCTCTAATTTAATTACTGGAATTGGAGGAGAAACAGTGTCAGCAAGTGAATCTACTACTACTTGTACAACGAATACTTATGAAACGTTAAAAGGCCAAGCAGCGAGCACGACAGGAACAATTTATGGAGTATATGATATGTCTGGTGGTGCGTATGAATATGTAATGGGAGTTCATAAGGACATTAAAGTTTCTCTTGGTTCTTCTAATAATATTCTAGTTACTCCATTGTTAAACTTTGATAATCAAGTGAATATAATACCTTTAGCGCCGGAGCCACCTGTTGGAAATCCTTATGGTTTTGAAGCAGATTGGTACACTCAGAAAGATAATGCCAAGTATTATGATTTATATAAAAGTGATATATTGGCGACGAGTTATTATTCAGGAGACGCCATTTATGAAACAAACGGTTGGTATCGTGATAAAGGAGTATATTTTGTGACAGAGACTTATCCTTGGCTTAGTAGAGGTGGTTGGTACACTGGTGGATATGATAAAGGAATTTTCATGTTTTATCGCGCTACCGGTTATGGTAATGGCAGTGATTTTCATAGTGCTCGTTGCGTCATGAAGTCGTAAGTACCTCTTTTCTATTGTTGGTAAAAAAGAAGAGCAATTTAAGAAAACTTTATTTCAATAAAACAAATGATATCTTATAACCCAGAGTCATTTTAATAAATGATTTATGTTTAAATTCGTCAAATTATATTGCAAAAACCAGTGGAGACGGTATATAATTTAAATAGAGAATAAAGAAGGAGTGAAACTCATGCAAAGAAAAAAAGAGGTTATAAAAATTACAGTATTTATCACGAGTATTTTTGTAATCTTTTTAAGTGTTACTTATGCATTTATTAACGTGACACTAAGTGGAACAAAACGGCAAGTAATCACAGCAGGAGACTTGAGCCTAGTTTTAGAAGAGGACGAGAGCAATTTGACAATTAAGGATGCTTTACCAATGTATGATGAGGTGGGAATGATTCAAGAAGATCCTTTTACATTTCGTCTCATCAATAATAGTACGGCAGAAATGAACTTTACTATAAAACTAGTAGATATTACTACAGGAAATAATAAACTCTCAACAAGTGATGTGAAATATTATTTAACCAAAGATGGAACAGGAACACCGGCCTTACTTTCTAGTTTATCAGATGGAGTTATTGATTCCGGAATTATTTCTGGAGAACAAACAATCAATTATACGCTTCGTTTATGGATCCGAGATGGAGTGGAGGATAATAATGCCATCTCAGGGAAGAATTTAAGTTATCGAATTGAAGTTACGGCGGAGCAGGGAACTGTTGTAGCGGATGCTAATGCACCAGTGTTAGCGAGCGGAATGATCCCAGTAACTTATGATGAAGGACAAGCGTCTTGGGTAAAAGCAGATACTTCTAGCACTTGGTATGATTATGATGCACAAATGTGGGCAAATGCGGTAACAGTAACCGAAGCACAACGCTCTCAATATATGAGTGCGGAAGCTGGGACAGCAATTCCCATAAGTGCTATTAATACAATGTGGGTATGG
Organism: uncultured Bacilli bacterium; assembly: GCA_944332535.1. Lineage (GTDB taxonomy): Bacteria > Bacillota_I > Bacilli_A > RF39 > UBA660 > MGBC162581. The sequence continues at coordinate 3,774 of CALVKE010000049.1, read as the reverse complement.
ATCCCAAGATATGAATATCAATATACGAATTTAGGAAATGATTATGCGGGCGGAACGCAAGATTTACCAGGGGAGGTAAAGATAAACTTTATTTCTTCCGAACAAGGGACGCCTTCTAATAACACGATGTATAAAATACCCGAAGGATTTACGTTTGGAGGAGAAGAATTATCTGGATTCTGGATGGGAAAATTTGAAACATCTGGATCTATAATGAATGCTTGTACAAATGAAAATTGTACATCAGCTGATGTGACAATTGTTCCTAATTATGATACCTATACTTTTGCAGAGCAACCGTTATCAACGCTTTTTTACGCAATTCGTAGCATGCAAAATTCTACCAATGCCAATAAATATGGTTTTGATGTAATCGGAAGTGGAACGATGGATGTTCATATGGCCAAAAATACCGAATGGGGAGCAGTTTCTATGCTTTCCCAAAGTAAATATGGAAAATACGGAAATCCTAATTATAGCGGTGCAAATAAAGAAGTATATTATAATTCAAGACAAGTTGCTGGAATGAGTAATGGTAGTCCGGACTCTTCTGCAACAAGTAATGTAGTTTCTTATGATACAAAAGATACGGGATATGGTGCTAGCACTACTGGTACCATTTATGGAGTCTATGATATGAATGGTGGACTAGATGAATATGTAACAGGAAACTTTAATGGTCAAGCTGGATACGGTGGTTCTATGTTACCAAATAATTATTATGATTTATATACTTCTGACGTATTATCAACGGGATATAAAGCAGGAGATGCCACTTATGAAACAAGCGGTTGGTATAATGGCTTTGCTGGATTTGTTAGTATGTCTAATCCTTGGCTCATCCGAACTGGCGTTTTTGATAGCAATAGTTACGATGGAGGACCAAATGCTCAATATGGGACACGTTGTACAATTAAGCCTTAAAATATAAAACAAAAATTGAAACAGATAGTTTAAGAAATCTTGATTTTCGATACAATAAAAGTGTAATAGTCAATTAAAAGGTAAGAGATTAATTTGATTATTACGCTTTTTATTTTGTTTAAATAGTATGAAATTTATTTAAATAAGGGGTGGTAATGTAGTCAAGAAAATATCAAATATTTTTTGCGACCTTTTTTTCTCTTTCGTGAATAATAGTAGGGAAGGAGATGAGAAGCTATGAAAAAAATAATCTTTCTATTAATCATTCTACTACCAACTTTTGTCCAGGCAAAGCCCGCTCCCCAAGAAAAAGAATTAGAAACTCGTTATCGGTTTTATTATCTTGAAAAAGAATACTCTCCCACTTTTTATAAAGAAAGTGAAAAGCCGAAAGAATACCCTTATCAGAGTGATTTGTTCTACTATGGAAGAGATCTTGTTAAAAGTGATACAAAACCTTTACACGAAGAGGATATTGTAGAAGAAAAAGTAATAACAAAATACCAAAGAAGCAAACCTATCCGTTATGTCGTATTAGAGAGAATATCTTCTGATTATGCAATGAATTTACAAGAAATTGAAGTATGGCACCAAGGAAAAAAGATTGAATACAAAGTAGATTGTACCAATTGTGGTTCTGAGTTTTATGCCAAAGTGCAAAATACAATCATCAATTATGAAATTAATTACATTGATAAAAATGTCACCATAACGCTGGATTTAAAAGAATTATATCATCCAGAAGAGTTAACTTTAAAAATTCATATGGAAAGTTCTTATCAAAAAAAATTAACCTTTCGTTTGTGGGCCAATAGTACCAATGACCGCTTAGATGAATACTATGCACAAAACAGGGAGGAAGAATTAACTTATTACAAAGAAATTTCCATTCCGTTAAAAGAAGTGCCTCACGAAGAACGATACGAAGAAGAGGTATTAGAAACAGATGCCAAAACACCTCCAATTGGAAAGGTTGTAGAGCAAAAAACATATTATTTCTATCCGGAACGCTATTATCTTTATTACCGAGAAAAGAAAAAGTATTTAGATGGTTATTATAAGGACATTCAAGGCTTGGAAAAAGATTTGACAGATTTTCAAACGATTGAAGTAGATCCAGACATTTCTATTGTAGAAGTTCCCGTCGAAGTGGAAAAAGAAGTAGAAGTCGTGCAGAAAGAAGAAGTTCCCGTCGTAGAAACAGAGGTAGTAGAAGTAGAAAAAAGAGTAGAAGTTCCAAAAGAAACCATTAAAGAAATTACGAAAGAAGCGAAGCCAAACTATTTTCTATCTTATATAGGATATCTTCTGTTTGGAATTGTTTTGAAAAAAATGTCATATTTTTAAGTACGAAAAAAGGAACTAGTTTTGTCGAAGGTGTATAAGAAAAAAGAAAAATGCTCTATATTAAAGAAGCGAGGTGATACACGTTTTGAAAATGAATATGGAATTTCGCAAAGGTCTTCTTTTTATTCGGTTAGAAGGAACTCTTACGATGGAAAATTCTAGCATTTTGGAAACATGTTTAAATTATTTAATTCAAGAGAAAGGAGTAAAATATTTTGTTATCAATTTGAAAAATTTGGATTACCTAGATCAGGAAGGAATAAAGGTACTCCAGCAAAAATATCAAGACATGATTCTTCATGATGGAAATTTGGTGATTTGTGGTTATAAGAATATTTATATGAAGGAAATGATCCGCGAGGAAATGAAGAATGTTTCACAAGCCGACAATGAATTAGCAGCGTTTCACATGATTCAAATTTGAAAGGAAGAAATCAATGGATGAAATATTAGAATATGAAAATTTAGTATATTCCGTAGTGGCAAAATTTAAAAATAATTATGACATTGAGGATTTAAAACAAGTGGGAATGATGGGTTTAGCGAAGGCTTATCAGAATTACAAACCGGATCAGGGCACCAAGTTTTCTACCTATGCGTATACTTACATTTTAGGAGAAGTACTTACCTATATTAGAAATAGTAGAGCATTAAAAGTAAATCGAGAAACACAGGCACTATATCAAAAGATACTTCAAGTAAAAGAAGTTATGATGCAAAAACTAATGCGGGAACCAACAACCTTTGAAATTGCATGCTTCTTAGAATTGGAAGAGCAAATTATTGTAGAAGCAATCGAAGCAAATCAATTTGTAAAAAGTCTTGACTATTCTTTAAACGAAGAAGACGACAACAAAAATATCGCCATGTATGACTTGGTTCAGTACGAAGAAAGAGGATACGATGCAGAGATTTTAGATTTAAAAACGGAAATTGATAAGTTATCAGAAGAAGAAAAAGTCATCATCTATGATCGATATTTTAATGATTTAACTCAAAAAGAAGTAAGCAAGAAATTAAATACTTCTCAAGTCCAAATTTCGAGAAACGAGACAAAGATTCTCAAAAAATTAAAGGATCGTTTGGCCGCTTAGAACGTTAAGAAAACAACTGTTTCATTTAATGAATAGTTGTTTTTTCTTGCCAAAGAAAGAAAAAAAGATTATAATGAGAATATAAAATAGAAGGGAAGTAAGAAGATGTATGATAAGTTAAAAAAGTCTGGGAGGGGGTCAAAACTAGCCCAACCTTCTAAGGCAGAAGAAAGGAAGAGACAAATGAGCCGTAAAGAAAAAAAACAGGTTGCAAAAATCACAATATTTCTAACCAGTGTGTTTGTAATCTTTTTAAGTGTAACGTATGCTTTTATTAATATAACTTTAGCAGGAACGAAACGGCATATTATAAATGCTGGAACATTAGAAGTAGAACTAGAAGAGGAAAATGAAATTACCATAGAAAATGCGTTTCCCATGTATGATGAGACAGGGATGATCCAAGATG
>CALVKE010000048.1 GCA_944332535.1 uncultured Bacilli bacterium | reverse complement strand
AGTTCCTGAGACAGAGTCTCAAGGAAGAATTCAAACTTCTACTGCGACTGTTTTGGTAATGCCAGAAGCAGAAGATGTAAACATTGAGATTAATCCGGCAGATTTGCGAATTGATATTTTTCGAAGTAGTGGATGTGGTGGACAAGGAGTTAATACAACGGATTCGGCTGTTCGTATTACCCATATTCCAACGAATACCGTAGTTACTTGTCAAAACGAAAGAAGTCAAATTCAAAATAAAGAACAAGCAATGAAAGTATTGAAAGCACGTCTATACGAGGCAGAACTTCAAAAACAAGAAGAAGCTTTAGGAGCAGAACGTCGTAATAAAATTGGAACAGGAGATCGCGCCGAAAAGATACGTACTTATAACTATCCACAAAATCGTGTGACGGATCATCGTATTGGATATACAACGAATAACTTGGATCGTATTATGAATGGTGCACTAGATGAAGTGATCGAAGCATTAATTACAGAAGATCAAAAAAGAAAACTAAAGGGAGAAGAATAACTCTCTTTTTTTTTTTTGTTGTAATTTTTCTTAAAAAAGCACGAAAAAAGAAGATCATTTAATATCTTCTTCTGCTTATCAATAGCATTTATTTGCTACATTTAGAACTAGTTTATTTTGTTAGTTCTTCTTTATGTTCAATTTTATCCCATTTTATTTCTTTCGCTGTGATAGCAAGAAAGAATGCTGGAAGGTAGGTCATCAAAAAGAAAGGATGATACAAACTTGCTTTGATTTTGATTGCCGTGTTTAATTTTAACTTTTTGTTTTCTTTTTCCATTAAAAGATAAGTAAGGACGCTCGCAATAAAATAAAGAAGAAGGAATCTTGTTCCTAATATGATAAGTACTCTTGAAATAGGAAGAGCTTGATTTAGTACGAAAACATCTCTAAATAAAGGAATTAAAAAGGCAACGATAATAAGAACAATAGGTGTAATCCCCAAAATTTCTCCATATCGAGATCCATTATTGGTGCCATTTCTTTCTATGGTTTTTCTAATTTGAGGAATATATTTTTTTCTACTGTCAAAGTATCCTCTAATCCAACGTTTTCTTTGCGTAATAGAGGTAGAAAGCGTTGTTGGTTGTTCATCATAGAATATAGCATCTTTATTGTAATAGCTCGTCATATTATGAACAATCGAGTAAAGAGTTAGTTCGTAATCTTCTGTTAACTCGTGAAATGGATATCCTTTCCATTTTTTAATCCATTTTCCATGAATATAGAAACCAGTACCAGAAAGAGTAATATTTCTGGTATCTTTGTTTTTACTTTCATTTCCTAACCCATTTAATATAGAAAATGTTAAAAAGGATGCTACGGATAATACGTTTTCTTTGTTTTTGATGTTACGGTATCCAGCTCCTATATCATATCCTTCTTCGAATGTTTTTAACATCTCTTTTAAATAATCTTTATCTAAAATATTATCAGCATCGAAGATAAAATAAGCATCGTAGTTTTTGGGCCAGATTTCTTGAATACATTCATCAAGAGCATATCCTTTTCTTTGTAGTTCTATGTGTTTTCGTACAAATACACTAGTTTGATATTTTTCACAAATTTTTACTGTTTTATCTTTTTTATCTTCTACGATTACATAAACATCTTTCATAGCAATAGGATATGTTTGCTCTTGAATACTTTTTAATAATCCTTCTATTACTTTTGATTCATCTCTTGCTGGAATCAAAATGCAAAATTTGGGATTTTTTTGTTTTCTTTTTTTCGGAATATTATTGTTTTGTTTTTCGATCCAGGTGATGGCAACAAAGAAGATAATTAAAATGAAATAAGCATAAATCATATTATTCTCCTTCTTTTGGTATTGGTTTCATATTCGTATAATATTTCTCTAAAAACTCATCGGTATAATGTTTGTCGTAGAATTCTCCAATTTTGGTATATGGAGGAATTCCTCTTCTTCTTAAATCTTGTCGATATAAAGCAGTGAAAGAAATAAGCATATCGAGGCTTAAGAAGATTGTGAAGAAGACGACAATTATTTTTCCCATTAAATGAGGAAGTTGTTCAATTTTAGAAGAAATATATGGATAAACTTTGTAGATATAAAGGGATGCTGTTAATCCCCAAAAAAACATAAATGGAATGGTGGTTCTACCATGAATGTTTAAAAATTTTCTAGAATAATCCCAAGAGACAGTTCCTACGAACAATTCTTGAAGATAACTGATTCCATATTCAATCACTCCACCTAATAGTGCTGCCAAAAGAAAAGTTTGCCACCAAGTTCGCTTTTCTTTTTTTCTACAAAATACCCAAGTAATAAGAACTAAACCAAATCCATAAAGAGGATTAAAGGGGCCATAGATGACACCTCGATGAGATTCCCAAACGAGGTCTCCTGTTCTTAAAAAGATCTTGACTAACGTTAATAATTCTTCATAATAAGTACCAACAATACATCCTATGACGAAGATAATTAATAACTTATCATAACAGATGCCTTGCGCAAAAGGCCTTTTTTTTGTACTACCCATAACTACCAACCTAACTTTTTTCTTTGTTAATAGTTTATCATATTCTTTATCATTTGTGCAAGTTTTCCATTTTCTTGTCACAGGCTCTTAGTTTGTGTTATACTTTTTTTAGGAGTTTAGCAAGTATGAAAGTGGAAGATTTAATTGTTTTAGGGAAAGGAAAAGTGCATTCTGATTTTGCGAAGATGTTGTTAGCAGATTTACTTGGAATGAATAGTTTGGAGTTATTATTTCATTTAGATGATGAAGTAGGGGAAGAGATTCAAGAGGAGTATCGGAAAAAACTCTCTTTGTTAATGGAGAAAAAACCGGTACAGTATGTAATTGGAAATGTTTCGTTCTGTGGATTACCTTTGAAAGTGGATTCTCGTGTTTTGATTCCTCGGTTTGAAACAGAAGAATTAGTGGAAAATACGGTTCTTTTTATTGAGCAGATATTTCCGGATAACAGAATAAATATTGTTGATCTTGGTTGTGGAAGTGGGGCGATTGGTCTTGCTCTTAAGAAGAAAATTCCATCTTCTTCTGTTTTACTGGTAGATATTAGTAAGGATGCACTAGAAGTGGCACAGGAGAATGCAAAATCGTTAGAACTTAATGTTGCGTTTCTTCAAAGTGATATGTTAGAGAAGGTAGAAGGAAAATTTGATGTAATTGTTAGTAATCCGCCTTATATTAGAGAGGATGAGAAAATAGAAGATATTGTTCGAGAAAATGAACCTCACTTAGCTCTTTATGGGGGAAAAGACGGATTAGACTGTTATCGGAAAATTTTATCTACTTGTAAGAAGAATTTAAAAGAAAAATTTTTGATTGCCTTTGAAATTGGATATTTACAAAAAGAAGAAATTGAAAAGATTGCTCGAGAATATTTAGAAAATGTAGAAATTGTTTGTAAAAAAGATTTAGGCGGAAAAGACCGAATGATATTTATTTATCCAGCTTAAGGAGTAAGACTCCTTAAAAGACGAAAACAAAAGAAAAATATGTTATTCTTTTTTCGATAGGAGTCATCGAAATGGGTAACATTTTTTTGAGTGTTTTTTTCAAAAAAAATTGCATTTTTGAAAGTATTTTATTATAATGGTAATAAAGTAAAATAAGTGGGCTACGAAATAAGACAAGTTTTTAAAGTATTTATTGTTATATTTGGTAGTAGAATGGGAGGATATTGAAATGGACCAGAGAAAGAAAAAAGGGGTTATCAAAATCAGTGTATTTATTACCAGTATTTTTGTGATCTTTTTAAGTGTCACTTACGCATTTATTAATGTGACCTTATCAGGAACAAAGAAGCAAGTATTAACTGCTGGAGAGTTAAGTTTGGAGTTAGAAGAGGATGAAAATAATCTAACGATTGAGAATGCTTTACCAATGTATGATGAAGTAGGAAAGATTCAAGAAGATCCTTTTACGTTTCGTCTTATCAATAATGGAACTTCTAGTATGGGATATACCATTAAATTGGTTGATATCACTACTGGTGGTAACAAGCTGGCAACTACAGATGTAAAGTATTATTTAACAAAAGATGGAGTGGGGAACCCAGCTTTACTTTCTGAACTAGAAGATGGGGTTGTGGATTCCGGATTGATTAAGGGAAATCAAGTGATTCATTATTCCCTTCGCTTATGGCTTCGATATGATATAACCGATGATACTACGGTTGTTGGGAAAAATTTAAGTTATCGAATTGATGTAGACGTAGTTCAGAATGA
>CALVKE010000047.1 GCA_944332535.1 uncultured Bacilli bacterium | reverse complement strand
AAAGGTGGTACACCTGTTCCCATCCCGAACACAGAAGTTAAGCCCTTTAGCGCCGACGATAGTAATCGCGAAAATAGGACGTTGCCAAGGATTTTTTTTATGCTTTTTTAGAGGCTGGATTCTTTTTTTTGCCTCTTTTTTTATTTTTTTCTTTTTTCGCTTTATGTTATGGACTTTTTTGCTAATCAATGATAGAATTGATCTATAAGTAATATTATGGTGGTGATAATATGAGTGGAGAAACACAGGTTTACAACTTGGAAGAATTCGATGACAAAAATGTTGAGAGAATCTTAGAAGATGTATACTTTGCTTTAGAAGAACGCGGATATAATCCGATTAAGCAATTAGTGGGATATCTTCTTAGTGGCGATCCTGGGTATATTTCTTCTCATCTAGAAGCCAGAAGAAAAATTTCTAGTATCGATCGTGCCAAAATTTTGGAAGTTATTTTGCGCAAATACTTGAGAGATGTTGAATGAAATATGTAGGCCTTGATTTAGGAACACGTACTCTCGGGGTAGCATTCAGTGATCCTCTCGGTATGATTGCCTCTTCTCATTCGATTATTCGGCATCATGAGGAGTATCCTCGTCTTGTTAAAGAAGTAGCAAAGTTAATGCAAGAAAATGGTGCTCAGGAAGTAGTATTAGGTCTTCCTAAAAATATGAATAATACGTTGGGGGAGCGAGCAGAGAAAAGTTACGAATTTAAGAAGATGCTAGAAGAAGAATTAAAAGTAGTCGTTCATTTAGAAGATGAAAGACTTTCTACGAAGGAAGCAACCGATTTACTGATTCGAAATGATACTTCGCGAAAAAAAAGAAAAGAAGTAATCGATAGTATGGCTGCTACGATAATATTACAAAGTTTTTTAGATAAGAAAGGAAGATAACTATGGATAAAAATACCTTTACCGTTTTAAATGATGATGGAACTGAAGTAACTTGTCATATTCTTTTTACTTTCGATAGTGAAGAGACGAAAAAAAGTTACATTGTTTATACAGATGATTCAAAAGATGCAGAAGGAAATATTCAAGTGTATGCATCCATTTTTGATCCAAACGATCCAAATACTAAATTAGAAGCAATTGAATCCGAAAAAGAATGGAAAGTAATTGAAAGTATTTTAGAAACGTTACAAGAAGAAGTAAAAAAAGGTTCTATTTCAGAAGTAAAAACAAGCGAGTAAGCTTGTTTTTTGGAGTAATTTATGAAGACAAAAAAGAAATTGAAAAAAGGATGGATTATTGCGTTAGGGGTGCTTTTGGTCTTTGTTCTTCTTTTTGTAGGAGGTTTTTCTTTCTACCAGTTTAATTTACAGGCAGTTAGCTCTTCTTCGGCCCAAAAGGAAGTAACCATCGATAAAGGAACGAGTTCTAAAAAAATAGCACAGCTGTTGAAAGAAAATAACTTAATTCGCAACGAATTCGTTTTTCTTGCTTATTTAAAGTTACATCACGTAACGGACTTAAAATTTGGAACTTATTTGTTTCAAGAAGATATGGGAGTAGAAAAAATTGTTTCCGCTTTGCAAAATGGAAGTGACTATGATCCTAATGCTTTGATGATTACGTTTCAAGAAGGATTAAACATGCGTCAAATTGCGACTATAATTGCAGAGCATACAAACAATACTTATGAAGCAGTACTAGAAAAAGCAAACGATATGGAATATATTGCCCAGTTACAGGAAAAGTATTGGTTTATTACAGACGAAGTAAAGCAGGACGCAATATTTTATAAGTTAGAAGGATACCTTTTTCCTGATACTTATGAGTTAGCTAGTAAAGATGTTAGTGTGGAATATATTTTTCAGAAGATGCTAGATCAGATGGCAAAACAGTTAGAGCCATACCGTGACTATGATTATAGTACTCTATCTATTCATGAACGGCTTACTCTTGCGTCAATGGTAGAGAAAGAATCTTCTATTGCAAGTGATCGTAGTAAGATGGCAGCGGTTTTTTTAAATCGTATGTCGCTTGGTATGAGCCTAGGAAGTGATGTAACCGCTCGTTATGCCAATAAAATTGATGATAAAAATCAACGGCTTACAGAAAGTCAATTGCAATTGAAAAGTCCTTATAATACACGATTATTAGACGGAAGTATGAATGGAAAATTACCGATTGGTCCGATTGCCATGGTATCTTCTTCTTCGATTGATGCTGCATTTCATCCAGATTCTCATTCTTATTTATATTTCATTTCTAATATTCAAACATCAGAGACCTTTTTCTATGAAAATTATAGTGACTTTTTAGCAAAAAAGGAAGAATTACAAGAGGTTAATCAAGGTTTTTAGGAGGCATATTGTGACAGATATCTATGAAGGAATTCGTGAAATTAAAAAGTATGCATTAGATCATCAAGTACCGATTATGCAAGATGAGGGAATTGACTTTTTAACGGATTATATTGCGAAAAATCAAGTGAAGAAAGTATTGGAAATTGGAACGGCCATTGGTTATTCGGCAATCATGATGGCTCTTTCTAATCCTCAACTTACGGTCGTTAGTATCGAAAGAGATCGGGATCGTTATTTAGAAGCGGTGAAAAACGTGAAAGAAATGCATTTGGATCAGAGAATTACTCTTCTTTACAAGGATGCTTTTGATGTTTCCTTTCAAGAAAAGTTTGATTTGATTTTCATTGATGCTGCCAAAGGTCAAAATATTAAATTTTTTGAAAAATTTTCTTATTACTTAGCGGACTCTGGAACGATTATTACGGATAATATTTATTTTCATGGATTGGTTGATACACCACTAGAAGAAATAGAAAGTCGTTCTCTTCGTTCTTTGGTTCGAAAGATTAAAAATTATATTTGTTTTTTAAATGATCATCCGGCTTTTCAAACGACATTTTATCGAATTGGTGACGGAATTAGTGTATCCGTCAAGAAAAAAGGAAGAAAGAGAAAGTCGTAATATAATACGTTCTTTTTTTGTTTTTCGTTTCTAATTAGGGAATCCGTTTATTTCATTTGAAAAATTGAGAAAAATGTTTTATAATATTCCTAAGGAAAGAGGAATATTATGGATAAACTAGAAATTGGTGCACGATATGATATTCATTGTTACAAACACGATTCTAGTATTCACAGATATTGGGATGAGGCTATCCTTTTGGAAATCAATGATCAATATTTAGTATTTGGAAATGAAAAAACAAAAGTTATTGAAGCAGATGGACGTACTTGGAGAACGAAAGAACCAGCAATTATGTATTTCTTTAAGGATCAATGGTATAATGTTATCGGACAATTAAAAAAGAATGGTATTTATTACTATTGTAATATCGCATCTCCTTATGTGATAGATGGAAAAACAATCAAGTATATTGATTATGACTTGGATTTACGTGTTTTTCCAGATGGTGCTTTTAAAGTACTGGATCGTGGAGAGTACAATTATCATAAAGTGAAAATGAAATACTCGGACGATTTAGATTTGATTTTAAGAACAGAGTTAACTCATTTGATAGAGTTGGCAAGGGAAAAAAGTGGTCCCTTTACACCAGGAAAAGTAAATTATTATTATGAAATCTATAAACGTTATAAACAATTCGTAAAATAAGAATTGTTTTTTTTCTTTCTTCATAGGATTTTATAGGTGAAGGTGATGTTACTGTGTTTAGTAAGAAGATCGATGAGAAAATTAAACTTGTTTTTTTACTAATTGTCTGTTGTTTTATTTTGATTGTATTAAAAGTATTTTATATTCAAATTATTGATTATCGAAAACTCGCTTCTTTGGCTAGTGATTTATGGAGTAGAGATCTTCCGATTGAGGCGAATCGTGGATTGATCTTAGACCGTAATGGGGTGGTTCTTGCGGATAATTTAACTACAACTTCTCTTGTAATTATTCCCAATCAGGTGAAAGACGCGGATGCTACTTCGGCCGCACTAGCAGAGATTTTAGGGGTTAGCAAAGAAGAGATGGATAAGCATGTAAAGAAGGAAACGTCGATTGAAAGGGTGCATCCAGAGGGGCGTCGTCTTTCCTATGAAATTGCCGATCAAATTAGTGCATTAGAACTTCCCGGTGTTTACTTAGTAAAAGAAGCTAAACGATACTATCCGTACGGATCGATGCTTTCTCACGTTCTTGGTTATGTTGGAATCGATAATCAAGGTCTTTCTGGATTAGAGTTAGAGTATGATGAATATTTATCTGGAAAAGCAGGTGCTATCAAATATTTTTCCGATGCAAAAGGAAATCAGTTAAATCTATCGGATATTTATATAGAGCCACAAAGTGGTATGAATCTTCAATTAACGATTGATTATAAAATTCAACTATCAGTAGAAAGAGAGTTGGATAATGCGGTTAAAATGTTTAATCCGGACATGGCGTTAGCAGTTGTTATTGATCCCAATAATGGAGAAGTGTTAGCGATGAGTTCTCGTCCAACGTATGATTCGAATTCTTATCAGGATTATTCGATGGAAACTTTGAGCCGTAATCTTCCTATTTGGGCCTCTTACGAGCCCGGTTCTACTTTTAAAATTATTACCTTTGCTTCTAGCGTAGAAGAAGGTCTGATTGAACCGGAGACAGATCATTTCTATGATTCTGGTAGTGTTCATATTGGTGGTGCTAGAATTGGTTGTTGGAAGGCCGGAGGGCATGGCGATCAAACTTTCTTGCAAGTGTTAGAGAACTCTTGTAACCCAGGATTTGTTAAACTTGGCCAGATGCTCGGAAAAGAAAAATTATTTTCTTACTTAGATTTGTTTGGGTTTGGATCAAAGACAGGAATTGATTTGAATGGAGAAGGAGAAGGAATCATTTTTCCTTTGGATAAAGTGGGAGAGTTGGAACTTGTTACAACTGCTTTCGGGCAAGGGGTTAGTGTGACTCCGATTCAACAAGTGGCAGCAGTAAGTGCTGTAGTAAACGGGGGAAAACTTTATAGTCCTTATGTTGTGAAAAGAATATTAGAGCCAGAGACCAATTCTATTATTCAAGAAAATGATGTGAAATTTGTGAGAAATACCATTAGTGAGGCGACGAGTCTTAAAATGAGAGGATACTTGGAAAGCGTTGTTGCTCGAGGGGGAGGACGAAGTGCTTATATCGATGGATATCGAATTGGAGGAAAGACGGGAACTGCGCAAAAAGTAGAAAACGGGCGTTATTTGGTCAATAATTATATTATGAGTTTCATGGCGGTAGTACCTTCGAACGATCCTCAGGCAATTTTATATTTGGCAATTGATAACCCTAAAAATACCGCTTTACTTTCTAGTTATACAACTACTCCAATTGCGCGGCGTATTTTATTAGATATTATTGATGCCCTAGAGATTCCTAAACAAGAAGGGCAAATCGAAAAACAATGGGAATGGTCGGATTCTCCTTATTATGAAGTACCTAATGTAATAGGGCTAGAATTGAAAGAGGCGAAAAAGCTGCTCACCAATTTTACGATAGAGTATACGGGAGATGGTTCGAAAGTTATTTCGCAAACTCCAGAAGGTGGAGAGAGGGTTGCGCAAAATTCTGTCGTTCGTCTTCTTCTTGGAGAATAATCTGTAGTTAGCAAGTAATAAAAAAATTTGGGATATATCATAAAAAGTAAAATTAAATAGAAAGTTCCCGAATTATTAAAGGGACTTTTTTTAACGACTAAATTCCCAGCCCGAAATTTAATTTATTCCAATTTCCTTTTGACAAATAGGATTATTTTGTATTGATTATATATGTTTTAATGCTTATTTTTCAACAAAATGTAAAAAAATAAGCATTAGACATTAAAAAGGTAACAAAATAATCCTATTTATAAAAAGTTTTCTCGGCATAAAGTTAAATTTCTAATAG
>CALVKE010000046.1 GCA_944332535.1 uncultured Bacilli bacterium | reverse complement strand
CTCATTTTAGTGATGAAGAAAATCTATAAATGTGCTATCCTATTATTAGGAGGGTTATTTTATGTTGGAACAAACAGAAACAGAGTTAAGAGAAAAAGAAAGACAAGAGTTAATTCTTGCTCGAGAAGAATTACAAAAAGCAAGAGGGGAATTAACGAAAGTCTATAATGAATTACGTAAAATAAAAGAAGAATTATTAGAAGTAAAAAAGGCAAACCAAACGCAAGGGGAAACGAAGGATATAGATGAACCTTTCCAAAAAATTCGAAGCAAAGCGATGGACAAAACAGAAGAATCTCAAGAAAAATGCTCACATCCCGTTTGGTATTTTCTAAATGGGGTTACCGATTGGTATGAAGGAAAATCTTATTGGACCTGTCAATGCGTAAATTGTGGAAAGATAACGAAAGAAGAACGTAGTAAAGAATATCCTAATGACCGAATAATTTGGGATGACCGTGCACTGGTAGCGCCTATTCGCAGTAAATTACCTTATGAAAAAGTGGTAGAAAATTGGGTACAATTTATGGATCTTTATCCACAAGAATGCAAAACCAATGCTCACTTCTTAGAAGAAAAAGGACAAGTATTTGCAAAAAGGATGAATCCACATAAAAAATAAAGACATTAATTTGTCTTTTTTCTTCTGTTTTAATAATCGTCAAAATCCTAGAAATAAGATGCTTTTTTCTTTCTCATTGGAACGACCCTGACAGTATTGTTGTTTGCAGCATCTCTTACCATCTTATTCGTGATAGGATGTTGCTCTTTGGTAAGCCTCTTTATCATTTGATAATAGTAAAGATAAAATATCAAAAAAAGAACTAGATAAAATTGATATGTATGTGGATCAGATTTTATATTATGCAAGAAGTGAGAATCCGGAAAAAGATTATTTTATTAAAGAATTAAATCTTTCTGATGTTGTTCATAAAGTACTATTAAAATATAGAACATATTTGCTTGATGAAAAAATGTCTGTACAAGTGAATAATTTAGAAAAGATAGTTTATACGGATGAAAAATGGTTGATATTTATTATTTCGCAAACGATTCAAAACGCAATGAAATATATGAATAAAAAAGAGAAGAAGATAGAAATAGAAGCGAGTGAAAATAAAGATAATGTAATATTATCAATAAAAGATAATGGATGTGGTATAAAAAGTAGTGATTTAGTAAGAGTATTTGAAAAAGGATTTACTGGTGGTGATAGAACAAAATCCAAATCAACTGGTATTGGCTTATATCTTGCAAAAAAGATTTGTAATAAACTTGGATTGGAGATAAAGGTCGACTCCGTAGAGCACTCTTATACAAAAGTAGAAATTGTTTTTCCAAAATCTAAATTTTTAAAACAATAAAAGAAGTTTAGTATTACAAAAAAAGAGGAAGAGACACCTTATTCAGATTGGTGTTTTTCTTCCTCTTTTGCGAGTGGAAAATTGCACATAAAGCAAGTCGTTGATTTTTTAGAAACAGTAGCTCCACAGTTTGGACATTTGATATAGCCAATATTATCACATAAATCATCTACTTCATCCAAAGAGCTAGAAGGTTTTTCTGGAAAAATTTCCCGTTTCGTATAAAGGGAATTCGCACTTTTTTTAAAAGATGAGAAAGAATCTTGGGAATAATAATTTTTCGTGCTCGTTTGTCCCTTTTTTCCTTTGTTGTTAGTAAATCCTACATAGATGACTGCTAAAATAAAAAGAAGTGTAAGAAAAGAAATCATATGATCAACTCCTATTATTATTCTATCATAAAGCTAGAAAAAATACGACAAAAAAAACACATTTCAGTGTTTCTTTGATTAAGCGGCTTGCTTTAATTTTTCATCTTTTCTCATGGTTCTAATTTCTCTCGCACTAAGTCTTACTTTGGTACCATCTTCTAATCGAATTACTTGTAGGTTTACCCCTTGTTTTTTACGAGTAGCATTTAGAGCATGACTTCTTTTATTTCCAAATAAAGGTTTCTTTTTCGTAACATTGACTGCCATTTCCACTACCTCCTTTTTCTAACCATTTTTCCTTGCTCATATAATTTAACATAAAAAGTGAGATAAGTCAAATAATTTAGTGGAATATTCCGAAAAAATATGCTAAAATGAGAATAGATTGGGGGGATTCAAGTGAGAACACCACTGTATGTGCAAACGACGTATTCTTTACTTTCTAGTTTGATCACCATCGATGAGTGGATCGAATTTGCTAAGAAAAACGCTTTATCTTCCCTTGCTATTTGTGATAATCAAATGTTTGGTACGATGGAGTTTTATAAAAAATGCCAAGCAAATGGAATAAAACCGGTCATTGGAGTAGAAATCACGCTAGAAGATAGTAAGATTTTATTATTTGCTAAGAACTATCAAGGGTATCAAAGTCTTATTAAATTGGTTAGCCTTCAAACAGACCGACCCCTTACGATAAAAGATTTTCAAGAGTATGTAAATAACACTTTTGTGATTGTTCCTTTTGAATATTTAGATTTATTTCAACAACTAAAAAAAGTAACAGTATCTCCTCAAACAGAATTATATTTAGGATATCACAATAAAAAAGAAGAGGAGGAATGCCAAAGCTTTAGTTCTAATAAAGTATGGATTCATAAAACGTTATATTTAAAAAGAGAAGATCAAGAATATTTGGATATTTTATATCGAATTCGCGATGGGAAAACCATTGATAGTGAAACGTCTTATTCTCTTGACTATAGACTGATACAAGAAGATATTGGGCGCTATTCTAGTGAAGAAGGATTAAAAAGTGTAGACTATATTTTAGAAAACTGTAATCTTTCTTTTCCGAAAGCTTGCAATTTATTACCTATTTATCCAGTAGAGAATCCTTATGAATATTTAGTGAATTTAAGTAAGAAGGGTCTTTGGAAAAGATTAAAGGGACAGGTAGAAGAAAAATATGTCAAGCGTCTTCTTTATGAGTTGGATATTAT
Source organism: uncultured Bacilli bacterium (assembly GCA_944332535.1). Lineage (GTDB taxonomy): Bacteria > Bacillota_I > Bacilli_A > RF39 > UBA660 > MGBC162581. The sequence continues at coordinate 7,929 of CALVKE010000046.1, read as the reverse complement.
CGAGAAAATGGGATTTGCCAATTATTTTTTGATTGTGTACGATTTTATTCGTTATGCTAAAATGAATGGTATTTTAGTAGGGCCCGGAAGAGGAAGTGCGGCAGGAAGTTTAGTTTCTTATTCCCTTGGAATTACTGATATTGATCCGATCCAGTACGATTTATTGTTTGAACGCTTTCTTAATCCAGAACGAATTACTATGCCGGATATCGATACTGATTTTCCAGATGTTTATCGCGACAAAGTGATCGAATACGTGAAAGATAAATATGGGTCAAGAAGAGTAGTAGGAATTGTTACCTTTGGAACGCTTGCCGCAAAACAAGCTCTTCGAGATGTTGCTCGAGTATTTCAGATTCCCTCTTACCAAATTGACTTATTAACGAAAAAAATACCTGCTGTTACCAAGTTAAAATTAAAAGATTTCTATCAACAAGAAGAAGAGATACGAAGAATAGTAGATTCGGATGCTACACTTCAGAAGTTGTATCGAGTCGCAAGTCGTATTGAGGGATTTCCTCGCCATACTTCTTCTCATGCCGCTGGTATCGTCATGTCCAAAGTAGATTTGGACGAGGTGATTCCACTTACTAAAAATGATGATTTATATTTAACGGGATATTCAATGGAATATTTAGAAGAGTTAGGTCTTTTAAAAATGGATTTTCTAGGATTAAAAAACTTAACAACGATCATGAATGTGTTAGATGATATTCGAAATGGAGAACATATTTCACTAGATTTTTCTACAATCCCATTAGAAGATCAAGATACTTTGACTCTTTTTCAAAGAGGAGATACTACAGGAGTCTTTCAATTTGAAAGCGTCGGTATGCGAAACTTTTTAAAGAATTTACATCCCAACAGTTTTGAAGACATTTTTGCAGCAATTGCTTTGTTCCGCCCAGGACCTGCCGCAAACATTGACTCGTTTATTCGAAGAAAAGAGGGAATAGAGCCGGTTACTTATTTAGATCCTTCTTTAGAAGCGGTTTTAAAAAACACTTATGGAATTATTGTTTATCAAGAACAAATTATGCAAGTTTCACAAATATTTGCCGGATACACGTTGGGAGAAGCGGATATTTTAAGAAGAGCGATGACCAAAAAGAAATACGATGTATTAAAAAAAGAAGAGGATCGCTTTTTAAAAAGAAGTATTGCAAAAGGGCACAGTCCAGAAAAAGCCAAGGAAGTATTTGAGTTAATTTTAAACTTTGCCAATTATGGATTCAACCGTTCTCACTCGGTTGCTTATTCGATTATTGCTTTTAAAATGGCTTATCTAAAATGTCATTATCCAAAATATTTTTATGCGAATTTATTAAGTAGTATCATTGGTGAAGAGAGAAAAACGAAAGAATATATCGACGAAGTGAAAGGAAAAGGAATCGCTATTTTAAAACCAGATATTAACCAAAGTAGCGATCATTATACAGTAGAAGAGGGAGGAATTCGTTTCCCGCTTTCGAATATTAAAAATATTGGCGTTGTTGCCTGTGATGATATCTTAAAGGTACGACAAGACGGATTTCAAGATATTTATGATTTTCTTAAAAAAACAACACCTCGGATTATGAATAAAAAAGTACTAGAGTCTTTAATTGATTCGGACTCGCTTTCTTGTTTTGGCTATAATCATAAAACTCTTTATAAGAATTTAGATGCTATTTTAAATTATGCTTCTCTAACCAAAGAGTTAGAAGAAGAGTTCGTTTTAAAACCAGAAATCGAAGAGGTCGAAGAGTTCGAAAAAGAAGTATTGATGGTAAAAGAAAAGGAATTATTTGGCTTCTATTTAAGTAATCATCCTGTCACCAAGTATAAGATAGAAAAAGGAAATAAAGTCCAATTAAACGAAATGAGTAAATATTACGATAAACAGATAACGGTCATTGCGATTGTTGAAAAAATTAAGAAAATTATGACCAAGAAGCAAGAAGAAATGGCTTTCGTCAATATATCAGATGAATTCACGTCTTTTGAAATTACGATATTTCCCAAATTATTAAGTCAAATTCCGCCTCTTAAAATAGGAGATATTTTAGAAATTACAGGAGTGATTGAAAAACGATACGATAGCTACCAAATGATTGCCAAAAAAATAGAATTTTTAAATCGGGAAGGCGCTTAACTCTTTTAAAAATAAAAGAACTGTGATATAGTAAATAAATAAGAAAAGAATGGAGGGAAAGCATGAGGCTTACATTTATCAAAAACAATTATTTGTTAATTTGGAATCTTCTTTATGGTCCATCCATTTCCATTAAAACACATGCCGTAAAACAAAAATTATGGTTAATTTATAAAAAGGAATACAAAGCGATCGAACAAGATAAAGATGCTATTTTAAAAGATCGTAAAAACTTTATTCCGGACGATAATACGTTATATGATCTATTAGAGGATACGAAAGTAATGGATCATTTAGAAAAAGAAACGGAAAAGCATCGAATGGAATTAATGAAAGTTTGGGATCAGTACAAAAGAAGAATAAATACGGAATTACAAAAAATTTTAAGGATAGAATTACCAGATATTCAAGTATTGGTGCTTCATCCTTCGATGGATGTTTGTTTGACAGCAAAGGATTGTTTCAATGTTGGTTGGGGGAAAAAGAGTGATCTAGAAGATAAGCTGTTTACGATTGTCAGTATCATTAAAGAGTCTTTGGCAACACAAATTTCATATACCGAAGAACAAGATCGAAATATTGCTAATGCTATTTTAGAATTAGCCGTTTTGAATGAATGTTATACACGTTTAGCCAAAAGTAATTATTTAGCTGGAAGCAAAGACTTAGTAAAGCTAAAAAAAGAGCTATATCCTTACTTTTTGATGTACTTAGGAAATAATTTAGAGGATACCACTCCTTTTATGATGCGAGATAATATGGCTTTTGATATGGAAAAATATACCAATGAAGTCCAACTTAGGAATTTAAATATTTTTGAGTTTATTGACTTCATTGTACGAAATCAGCGTCCTATTTTAAAGATAAAAAAAGAAACAGTAGAAATTTTATAAGCGGGGGATATGGAAAATGGAAAACAAAATAGAAATTCTATTCGACCAAATGAAATTAAAAGAAGAAGAAAAAGAAAAATATCGCGCTCTTCGCTTAACGGAAGTAGATGTAGATAGTAAAAATAGGATTTGGACTTTTCATATAGACAGTCCGAGTATTTTACCAATAGAGGACTATCGAAACTTTAAAGAGAAATTGGAAGAGGCTTTTCAAAATATCAAAGAAGTAGAGCTTCTTTTTCATGTAGAGCAACCAGATGCTACGAAGATGAAAGAATATTATCCGTATGTGATAGAATTATTGAAAAAAGAATGGAATTATCTGGCTGATAACTTTGCAGATAGCTTCTTGTATCGGGACGGAAAATATGGAATTGAAGTAGAGAATATCGCTGAAAAAAGACAAGCGGAAGAAATATTAGGAACCATCCGCTATCTTTTTTCCTCTTTTGGGTTTTCCGAAGAAATCGAAATTATGATCAATGAAGAAAAGAGAAAAGAGACGAGAGAGGCGATTCAGACAGAAATTCAAGAGGCCGAAAAAAGTCTTGAAAAAAGAAAACAAGAAGTATCAATCGAAGAAAAACAAGAAGGAAAGAAGCCAACTTATCGAAGAAGGGAACAAGCAAGAGAAGAAGGGAGCGTCCTAGGACATCTCATTGCCGATACTCCAATGCAAATTAAAAACTTAATTGGGGAAGATAATAATATTACGATTGAAGGATATCTTTTTGGAACAGAATACTTTGAGTCTTCCAAAAGTGATTTTAAAATTATCACTTTGAAGATAACGGACTATTCTGATAGTATTTATGTAAAAGTCTTTACAAGAGCCGAAGAAGAGTACAAACGATTAGTAAAAGAATTAAAGGTTGGAAAGTGGTTTAAAATACGTGGATATTCCAAAATAGATACCTTTTCTGGAAATCAATTAGTATTAAATGCAAGAGATATTAACGAGGTTGAAAAAGAAGTATCGAAAAGAGAAGATAATGCACCAAGAAAAAGAATTGAATTACATGCTCATACCAAAATGAGTCAAATGGATGGTGTCATGGATGAGGTAGAATACATCAAACAAGCGATTGCTTTTGGTCATAAAGCAGCTGCGATTACAGATCACAACGGATGCCAAGCCTTCCCCCACGTATTTAATTTCGTAAAAGGATATAATAAAGGAAAAGAAGAAAGTGAGAAATTTCGAGCTATTTACGGAACAGAAATTACGATGATCGATGATACCGTTGATATTATCCTACGAGGAACCGATGCTTCTTTAATGGATAGTACCTATGTTGTATTCGACTTTGAAACTACTGGATTTAATGCCGGTGGCGAAGATTCTATTATCGAAATTGGTGCTGTTAAAATGCAAAATGGGGAGATCTTAGAAACTTATGATGAACTAATCAATCCAGGAAGAGCATTGCCTGCTAAAATTGTTGAAGTGACCAATATTACCGATGATATGTTGGTAGGAAAAGATAATGAAGAAAATGCAGTAAAACGATTTGTTGAATGGGTCGGAGATTTGCCAATGGTAGCTCATAATGCGAAATTCGACTGTTCCTTTTTGGAGATGGCTTATCAAAAATACCATTTAGGAGAGTTTAAAAATCCGGTCTTAGATACCTTAGAATTATCCAGAACAATGGATACGAACTACGCAAGACATAGTTTGTCCGCTTTAGTAAAAAGATATGATGTAGAGTTTGATGAAGATGCCCATCACCGTGCCGACTATGATGCCAAAGGAACTGCTCTAGTTCTTTATAAAATGTTAAAAAAATTAAATGATAATAATTACGAAACGTTAAACGATTTACAGAAGTTGGTTTCCAAAGAAGAAATTCACAAGTTTGGAAATAGTTATCATATTAATATCTTGGCAAAAAACAAAGTGGGATTAAAAAATATGTTTAAAATTATTTCCCTTGCTAACACCAAGTATCTTTATAAGACGCCAAGAATTTTGCGAAGCGAAATTGAACGCTTAAGAGAAGGTTTATTAATCGGAAGCGGTTGCTATGAAAGTGAAGTTTTTCACCAAGCACGTAGTAAATCCGAAGAAGAACTTACCAATATTATTAATTTTTATGACTACGTAGAGGTACAACCTCCAGAAGTCTATGATCATTTAGTACAAAGTGGAGATTTTGCAAGCGAAAAGGAAGTATTGGAAACAATTCAAAAAATAATAGATACTACGATTTCTGCGGGAAAATTGATTGTTGCAACCGGAGATGTTCATCATTTGAATGAAGAAGATAAAATCTATCGTGAGATTATCATTAATCAGAAAGTACCAGGAGGAGGGCGCCATCCGCTAAATCGAAAGAATATCACCAATATTCCTTCTCAACATTTCCGTACGACAGAAGAAATGCTTGCAGACTTTTCTTTCTTGAAGGAAGATATTCGCAATTTGATCGTCATTGATAATCCAGAAAAAATTCTAAGTCAAATTGAAGATATTGAAGTTATTATTGATACCGGGGGAATTCCTTTTTCTCCACGCATTGACAAAAGTGTAGAAACCGTAACGGAGTTAGTATTGAATCGAGCAAGTTCTTGGTATGGAGATCCTCTTCCCTATAACATTGAGGAGCGAATTGCCAAAGAGTTATATGGAGATGGGGCTATGGAAGCCGTCTCTTATCTAACAAAAGAAGAGCTAGGAGAAAATGCTTCAGATTTAGAAAAGGAAACGTATGCCCGTCTTCATAAAACGTTACAAGAAGGGTTTGATAAAGTCAAAGAAGTAATGCATCTCTTTTTAGAAAAGACAGATTCTGAGTTTGCTTCTTTGGAAAAGAGTGAGCAAGAAAAAATCATCAAAAAGAAATTAGGAGGAGTAATAGGAGGAGGATTCGATGTAATCTATCTTATTGCTCAGAAATTGGTAAAACATTCGAATGATGATGGATACTTAGTAGGGTCTCGTGGTTCGGTTGGATCCAGTTTTGTTGCAACAATGATGGGAATTACCGAAGTAAATCCACTTCCTGCCCATTACTTATGCCGTAATGAGGACTGTAAATATTCTGAATTTGAAAATGAACAAAACGAGCCATACGGAAAAGAATATTCTAGTGGGTATGATTTACCGGATAAAATTTGCCCAAAGTGTGGAAAGCCATTAGGAAAAGAAGGACAAGATATGCCGTTTGCTACCTTCCTTGGATTCAATGCCGATAAAGTACCGGATATTGATTTGAACTTTTCGGGAGATTATCAATGGAAGGCACATGAGTATACGAAAGTATTGTTCGGAGTAGATAATGTGTATCGTGCTGGAACCATTGGAACAGTAGCGGATAAAACGGCCTTTGGATTTGTAAGAGGATATTTCGAAGACAAAGGAATTGAAAATGTGCGAACTGCTGAAATCGAACGGTTAGCAATAGGGTGTACCGGGGTAAAACGAACTACTGGACAACATCCAGGAGGAATTGTTGTTATTCCAGGTTATATGGATGTATTTGATTTTACACCATTCCAATATCCAGCCGATGATGATACATCTCTTTGGAGAACGACACACTTTGATTATCACGCCATCGATCAAGATGTATTAAAATTAGACATACTCGGGCACGATGATCCGACCGTATTAAGAATGCTTCAAGACTTAAGTGGAATTGATGTGACAACTCTTCCTTTTGATGATAAAAAGGTAATGAGTTTGTTGAGTTCGCCAGATAGTTTAGGAGTTACCGAAGAGCAAATTAAGTGTCCGACAGGAACGCTAGGTCTACCTGAATTAGGAACTCAATTTGTTATCGGAATGTTAGTAGAAACGAAGCCAAAAACGTTTGGAGAGCTAGTAAAAATATCTGGTTTATCGCATGGTACAGACGTTTGGGCGGGAAATGCCAGCGAATTGATCGCTAATAATATTGTCCCTTTTAAAGATGTTATCGGATGTCGTGATGATATCATGGTAAACTTGATGAACTGGGGAATGAAACCTATTCGTGCATTCAAAATTATGGAACATGTTCGAAAAGGAAAAGCAAGCAAAGATCCAGAAACTTGGGCCGGTATGGTAGAAGATATGAAAAAAGCTGGGGTTCCAGACTGGTATATTAATTCTTGTTATAAAATTAAGTACATGTTCCCGAAAGCCCATGCTTGTGCGTATGTTATGAGTGCGCTTCGAATTGCTTGGTTTAAAGTATATAAACCGCTATATTATTATGCAGCACATTTTTCTGTACGTATCGATGACTTTGACATTGAAATAATGAACAAGGGATATGATGCAATAAAGAAAAAAATAGAGGATTTGGAATTAAAAGGATATGATATTTCGAATAAAGAGACAAACATATTAGAAAGTTTAAAGATCGCATTAGAAGCATCAGCAAGAGGAATTAAATTTGAAAAAGTAAGTATTGAAAAAAGCGATGCAAAAAACTTTATATTAGCAGGAGACGATTGCACTTTAATTCCTCCATTCCGTACTATTGATGGATTGGGTGGTACGGTTGCAACCAATATTGTCGAAGAACGAGAAAAGAATCCGTTCATTAGTATCGATGATTTACAAAAAAGAGGAAAATTATCTTCTACGTTAATTGATAAAATGCGACTTATGGGAATTTTAGACGATCTTCCTGAATCTAGTCAAATGACTCTATTTTAACTGGTTCTTTGTCAAATAGTGTTGGTAGACATTATTGATACAAAGTAACTGTGTATGGAAGGATGATGAAAATCATCCTTTTATCGTACCTTTAATTAAGAATATGCGAGAAATGAAATGATCGAATTTTCTATAACCAAAGGCAATTCGTTTAATACATTTAATTAAATTATTAGTTCCTTCTATTATTCCATTATTAATATCATATTTAAATGAGTTTTCAATATATTTAATATTTTTTCTATATAATTTTA
>CALVKE010000045.1 GCA_944332535.1 uncultured Bacilli bacterium | reverse complement strand
ATATAATCAATACAAAATAATCCTATTTGTCAAAAGGAAATTGGAATAAATTAAATTTCGGGCTGGGAATTTAGTCGTTAAAAAAAGTCCCTTTAATAATTCGGGAACTTTCTATTTAATTTTACTAAAAAGAAGAACTGTACTAGTTCTTCGTAATGAGGAAGGTAACTCCCTCTTTTTTTTCGTTTTTAACTGAGACATCATAATTCATATAATTAAGTGTCTTTTTAACAATCGAAAGGCCTAAACCAAATTCCCCCTTCATTCCTTTTCGATAAGGAATAAATAGGCTTTCCAATAACTTTGGCTCAATGTTAGGACCATCATTGTAGAGTGTAATTTTGTCTTTTTTGATATGAATTTTTACCTCTGACTTAGCATATCGTAAAAAATTATTCAAAATATTATCAATAATGGTTTCCCAAGAATCATACGTTCCAAAGTATTGAACATTTTTATCGACCTTTAAAATATAGTTTAAATCTTTTCTTCGATATTTAAACTTCTCGATTGATTTTTGTACAATGTCTTCAATAGCGACCACTTCTAACTTTTTGTCTTTTAAATCTTTAATATAATCGAGTTTATTGAGGTATAGTAAGGAGTGTACTTTGTCTTCTAATTTATCGGTCTGTTCTTCGATTACTTCTAATCCTTGCCAAACATCAAGAGCTTTGTCTTTAATAGCTTCGATATATGATTTTATGACAGTGAGAGGCGTTTTAAAATCATGGGATATATTCTGATACATCTGATTTCGATACTCTTCCTGATTTTTCAAAGAAACACGCATATCTTCTACTGCTAATTCCAATGTTTGGATTTCGCTAGCATTGTTATACTTGTTACTTATCTCGTGAGGAAAAGAATCATCATCAATATGATCAATTTTCATTTTTAAAAACTCTAATTTTTTGACAATGGATAACGACCAAGTTACTAAAACGATCGCTATAAAAAGAACGGTTATTAGTATAATAGGAAAGAAGTTATGTAACGCATCAGATTGCGCTTGTTTTATATAATCGTCATTAGTGATACTAATTTTTGTAATTCGATCACTACTGTTTGTATAATAATAGTAAACTTGTTTACCAAAAGTGATTTTTCCATACTTTTGAGTAATCTTATTAATCACATCGCTGGTCTTATGATTATCCACTACGTCATTAAAGTTATCACTTAAAATGACATTATCATCGTAGATATAAACATAACCAATCTCTTGATTTTGAATCATAGAAACATCTTGATCTACAAACTCTAACGGTTGTCTTAAGTAGTTATAGATATTTTTTTCATAAATAGGCAGCATTTGTTTGGGTAATAAGACACCGATGAGAAAATAAATCATACATACGATGACGAGGATAATGACCAACAGTTGTTGGCTTAGTTTATGGTCAGTGAAATTCATGATAGCCGGTACCCGTATCCATAGATCGTGTTAATGTTTAGCTTTGGCATTTTTTTACGGAGCCTACGAACAAGATCATCTACTGCTCGGTCATTTCCAAAATAATCTTCCCCCCAAACAGCATTTAGCAAATCATCTCGAGAAAAACATTTATTTTTATTTTGTAAAAACAAAATCAATAAATCGAATTCCAACGTTGTAAGCTTTATTTCGCGATCTTTATCATATGCGATTCTACGTTCCACATCTACTCGATAATGCAAATAATCAATGATATTTCCTTTTGGTTCTTTATAAGTTCGTTTTAAAATATTTCCTACTCGTAAAACTAGTTCTTTTAGGGAGTACGGTTTCGTGATATAATCATCACTTCCTAGTTCTAACCCAATAATTTTATCCAAATCTTGGTCACGAGCAGAAGTAAAAATTACAGGAACCTCTGGATTTTCTTTGCGAATTTCTTTGATGATATCATATCCAGTCACATCATCTTTTAGCATAATATCTAAAATATAAAGCTGATAGTGTTCTTTCGAATCAATGACATCTTGCCCCTTTTCGAAGCAAGTTACTTCGTAATGTTCCTTTTCTAGATAAGTTTTCACTAGCCTTGCCAAGTCGGTCTCATCTTCTACTAAACATATCTTATACATTTTCATACCACCTGCTTCTAGTATATCATAAATTTACTGATTCACATCTTAAAATTTATCAATCCTCCTTTCTTGATATCCATTTTACGCACCAATTTTCGCGAAAATATCAAGAAAATATGGGAAATTATGAAAAAAAGAATCTTACGATTCTTTCATATTATGATATACTTCTTGAACATCGTCCAAATCTTCTAACGCTTCAATCAGAGCATAGACTTTTTCTTTTACATCCTCTTCTTCAATATCTATTGTATTTTTTGGAACATAGGTAATCTCACTTGTTAAAAAAGATGCTCCCATTTGTTCTAACACTTCTTTTACTGCCAAAAAAGTATCTGGAGAAGTAATAATTTCATAAGTATCTTCTTGTGTTAAGAAATCTTCTGCCCCAGCATCCAAAGCACTCATCATAACATCTTCTTCTGGAAGAGTAGCGTCAACAACAATCACTCCACGACGGTCAAATAAATAACTAACAGAACCATCTGTTCCTAAATTTCCACCCCGTTTAGTAAATGTACTTCTTACAAAAGATGCAGTACGATTCCGATTATCGGTCAAACAGTCTACCATAATAGCAATTCCACTTGGAGCATATCCTTCATAGCGAATACTTTCAAACTCTTCTCCTCCGCTTGCTCCTGTTGCTTTATCAATTGCTTTTTGAATATTATCTTTAGGCATATTCTGACTACGGCATTTTTCTACTACCATTCTTAAAGAAGGATTATCTTCAATAATTCCATTCGTTCCTCTGGCAGCAACATAAAGTTCTTTTGCTAACTTTTGAAAAATCTTTCCACGCTCTGCATCGGCTGCCCCTTTTGCACGATGGATCTTTGCCCATTTTGAATGTCCACTCATAATCTTTCCTCCTCTTTTCTACTCTATTATTAAACCATTAAATACGATCTTTTTCAAGTCTTTTTAAACTTCGGCAAAGAAAAGATGCGATTTCTTTCTAGAAATAGCATCCTTTTTAATTTCTAAAATATATTCTTTAACACGGTCGTCTTCCGTCTTGACATCTCTTCTAGTGTTGTCATTACTCCTTCGTTTCCAATTCCAGAGTATTTCCATCCACCAAACGGCATCTCAAACGCTCTAAAGAAACTAGCGCCATTAATAACTGCTCCACCAACTTCTAAGCGTTCTGATACATAAGCACACTTCTTCATATCTTTAGAGAATACGCATCCGCAAAGACCAAAACTAGATTGATTAGCAATTTCAATAGCCTCATCGATCGTATCAAATCCACAAATAGGAACAACTGGTCCAAAAATTTCCATATCTTTCATAACATCCATATCTCTTGTTACATCTACCAAAATAGTTGGATCATAGAAAGCACCGTCTCTCGTTCCTCCAAGTACAATTTTTGCTCCTTGCTGAACAGTCAATTCTACTTGTTCTGCTACTCTTTTGGCAGCACGTTCATTAATGAGACATCCAAGTTCTGTTTCTGGATCCATCAAATCTCCTCGTTTGATTTTAGAAACACGTTCGATTAATTTATTAGTAAATCTCTCTTTAATAGAATTTTGAACTAAAAAGCGTTTCCCTGCACAACAAACTTGTCCAGTATTATAAAATCTACCCCAAATCACTTCTTCAACAGCCAAATTAATATCCGCATCTTCTAACACGATATAAGCATCATTTCCCCCTAATTCTAACATCACGTGATGCAAATGCTTACTACAAGTTTCCATCGTTTCTATTCCTGCACTCGTAGAACCAGTTAAACTTACTAAACTAACATCCGGATGAGCAGCAAGACCCTGTCCCACTACTTTTCCTTCTCCGTGAAGAACTTCTACTACTCCAGCAGGAACTCCAGCTTTTCGAAGAAGATAACCAAATTTAGTAAGGGTTAATGGATTATAGGTAGAAGGTTTAATAATAACCGCATTTCCCATTAACAAAGCAGGAGGTACTTTTTGACAGAATAAATCAAGTGGGAAGTTAAATGGAATAATCGCAGCCACTACCCCAAGAGGATAATGTTTCACTAGTTGAACGTGTTTTTCTTGTCCCTTTTCTGTTCCCTCTGGAATAACTGTTCCATATAAATGTTTTGCTTTTTCTACAAAAGCTGGGATAGCAATTTGAACATTGGCAACCTCTGCTTGTGCTTCTTTAATTGGTTTGCCAGTTTCTTGACTTAATAAAATCGCCAAAGTTTCTCTTTCTTCATAAACCAATTCTTTAAACTTCATTAAGATGTCTGCTCTTTCATGAAGTGGCATCTTCGCCCATTCTACTTGAGCTTTTTTGGCTTCCTTTACCGCCAAATCAACGTCTTCCAACGTAGAATCTGGAACCGTATCAATCAAATCAGAAGTTGCTGGATTTTCTACTTTAATCACTTTCTCATTGCTAGCATCCATCCATTTATTACCAATTAAATTTCTCATAACTCACCTCTTACTTCGAAAATCCTGTGAAAGATAGAGAAAGTCCTCCACAAGTATTGGCAGAATGATCACGATATCCATATTCACCAAAAGTAAATACCATTAAGAAAGGTTTGTCACCGATCGCTCTCTTCACTTCTTCGTAAATTTCTTTTTCGCGTCCATCCATAGCAATTCCTAAACGGCGTCCTCCACAATGAACAAGGAAATATCCTTCTGCTGGTTTTTTCATCATGGCATTTAATTCAATAAGAGCATCGTAATTAGAATGAATTAACTCATCCGTAGTTGCTTCCATTTGAATAATTGCTGTTTTTGGAACTAAATGATTTCCTAAGTTCATTACATCGTCATCATACGTTTTCGTGTTTTGTCCATCTCCAAACATTGGATGACGAATAGCAGTCAAAGTTCCCGTTGGATTTTTTACTCCAAGTGGTTTGTGAATAGATGCAGTCAAAAGATTAGATCCTTGTAATTTATCAGGTGTTGTTCCAATCCAATCAGCGTATTTCTTTAAAGCAGCAACTCCATCAATAGAAACTAATGTTCTCTTATTACGAACTTCCGTAATGATTCCAACATGATCTGTTTCCCGATAAGCTCCTGTATAATTGGTTTTGCATTCGTTATTGGCATAGAAGAATGCAACAGCACACCCGTCGTTAAATACTTTATCTCCGCAAATAATAGACCATTTTCCTTCTACCGTATTATCTGCAGCACTTCCTCCAAACATTGGTACTCGTCCAATAACATCTTGAATTCCAAGTAAATATTCCTCTTCTTCTTTTGGACTAGCTACCATATAGAAATAAGATGGGATCTTATTAATTCCTGCATTACGAATGGCATCTCTTGCGATTTGTTTTCCAACTTCTCGTGGATCTCCCGTTCTTTCACTTCCTGCAACTCCGACGATCAAATCATCGCCATCAAAACTCATCATTCCAGAGTATCCAGTTTCATTTCCTAGATATCCTGCCCCACTTACTACAATAGCAGCACTAGAGGTACATCCGATAATTGGAGTATTGGGCATCACACTGCGAACTCCTTTTACCAATTGATCCTGATCCATCACACAAGAAGTAAAAAATAATCCCAACTTTGCAGAACCAGCCATTTTTGCCGTTTCTGCTCCGGATGCAAAACTATCTGGATTAGTTGAATATCCAACATTCATTTTCATAACTACTAACTCCTTTTCTTCTTTTAATATGCTTTCTCATAGATTTTCTCAATATCAGAAACCGTCACTTCTCTCGGATTTCCTGCCGTACAAGGATCCTTTAAAGCCTTTTTACTAAGCATTTTAATATCTTCCTTCGAAACGTCTAAATAACGCATCTTCTCTGGAATACCAACACTTAAGGCAAGAGATCTTACTGCTTGTACCACTTTTTCAATAATTTCTTTTGGTGTCAAAGCATCCATATCTAATCCAATCGCCCGTCCGATTTCTTCCATTTTAGGAACACATGCTTCCCCATTAAATTCCAACACATAAGGAAGCAATACAGCATTCGCAACTCCATGAGGAGTATCGTATACTGCCCCTAACTGATGAGCCATAGAATGAACGATTCCAAGCCCAACATTGGAAAATCCCATACCAGCAATGTACTGAGCAATTCCCATATTATTAATCGCTTCTGGGTCTTTTTCATTCACTGCTTTTTCCAAATTAGCAAAGATCATTTGAATCGCTTTCAAATGCATCATATCCGTCATTACCCAACTTCCTTTGGTAATGTAACCTTCGATAGCATGCGTCAAAGCATCCATTCCGGTTGCAGCCGCCAAACTTTTTGGCATCTCTGCCATAAGCTCCGTATCGATAATAGCTAAAACAGGAATATCGTTCGGATCTACACAAACCATCTTAGTAACCGATTTTTCATCGGTAATGACATAATTAATCGTTACTTCCGCTGCCGTTCCTGCTGTAGTAGGAAGAGCAATGATCGGAATCGAACGATTCTTTGTATCAGCCGTTCCATTTAAAGACACAACGTCCGAAAACTCTGGATTTGTTGCAATGATACCGATTGCTTTTGCAACATCGATAACACTACCACCACCAATCGCAATCAAAACATCCGCCTTACACTTTTGGAACTTTTCAAGTCCTTTCTTGACACTTTCTACGGTCGGATTTGGTTTTAAATCCGAGAATACTTCATAAGGAAGAAATTCCGTATCTAAAACTTCTAACACTTTTTCGGTAATACCAGCTTTTACTAAGCTTTTATCTGTAACTACCAAAGCTTTCTGATAACCTCTTTTGAGGAACTCTTTACTCACAACATTCCGAGCACCAGGTCCAAAATAAGAAGTCTCATTTAATATCATCCGGTTTACACTCATAATTATCCTCCTCTATTCTAATAATAAGTATATCATAAAACGACGAGAAAGGGCGCAAAAAATATTTCGTATTGACATTTTTTTACGTCTTATTCAAAAAAATAAGAAAAAAAAAGAACAGATTGCTCTGTCTTAAGCAGCACTACGTCGTTTTGAATAAACAACTGCTTCTTTGTCTTCTTTTTCTTCAATTTCTGGAGGAAGTTCAATTGCATTAAAGATTTCCAAAAGAGCATCTTTTTCCCGTTGTTTCTCCATTCTTCTTTCCAACGTTTCTTGTTCTTTTTTCGAAAGATCAGCAACTTTTCCATTCATTTCTACTAAAGTAGATTTTTGGGTATTGATCTTTTGATGATAATCTTCTGCCTCTTTTTCAATCTTTTTGGTTTCCTCTTCTAATTTTCTTCTTTCTTGTTCTTTTCTCTCTTTTGCTTCTGAAATCAAAACAATTTTCTTACGAATCTTATCAAGAATTTCTTGTTTTTCTTTTTCGATTGTTTCAATATCTTTTTCCGCAGTATCAATTGCCCCTTGATGGCTAGCGATTCGTTCTTGTTGCTTACTAACTTCTTTTTCTGCATCTTTTAACTCTTGGCGATAATTTTTAAGAGTTTCCTCTGCTTGATTTAATTTATCTTGCGTTTGAGAGAAAACTTGAGATGCCGCCTTATATTCTTCTGTTACTTTCTGTAATCTTCCAAAATCATCTAACTCTTTTTCTACTGGTTGAGAAGCAGGAATAACTGGCGTACTCTCATCTTTTTTCTCGTAAGCTTTTTGACGAACATCGTCAATGCTAACCGTTTTGGTATCACTTGGAGCAGAAGATGTCACTTCTTTTTCCACTTTAGGAGTAACCGGTACTACTGGTGGTACAACAGTAGCAGCTTCTTCCTTCTTAATTGGAACTTCTGCAATTTTTTCAAATGGTTGCTCTTTGTACATAGCAGCACGCATTTTGGCAAACTGTAAACTTTCCAAACGAAGTTTCTTTTTGGCACCTACTTCTTGTGCAGAAGTCAATACCTTAGAAGTAGTATAATCGTTTGATGCTTGCTTTTTTACTTCTACTTCACTAGTATCTCCTGGCAAAGGCATCGCCATAGCAGCAGAAGGAATACTGAAGGTACTACTTTTGATTCTTGGACTACGTCTATAAGATAAGTTACGACGAATACTTTGATTCGTTTCGTTTCTTAATTTCAATTTTGCTGGAGTATCGATAACCACCATAGTACTACCATTTTCATCGCGTCCATCCATATACGTAATCTCATTTAAAATACTGTTCATTTTGTAGTCTCCTCTCCTTTAATTTTCATTCTTCGATAATTCTCTTAAAACATTCTTAATACGAGTCCATTCCTCATCACTTTCAATAGATCCAAGCTTTGGATACTCTCCTCCACGAATGACAGAAGAAACGTAAATTGTTACATTTCCATTTTCATCGGTCTCATTTTTTGTATATACTGCATATTCTTTCTTGTTATCATTGAACTCAAAAGAAAATAATAACTCTACTTGATCCGTAGTCCCATCCTCTAATAGAATAGACAACATTTTCTTATCCATTACTTATCCTCCTTTTATCTTTTATATATCTATTGTATCATAATTTACAAATATTTCAACAATTTCTTTCACTTTTTTACTAATTTTAACAAAAAGTAACGACATTCATAAGAACAGTATTCCAAAATATAAGAGTCCAAACGTTCGATCGAATTAATAGCATTTGCTTTTCTATTCTTTTTATCGTAAAACCCTTTCAACCGTAATTTATCGTAAGAATAATCGCCGAAAATATAATCATAATCTTGAAAATAATCCGTATAACGCGCTCTTACTTCTTCCTCGTAAAAAGCATCTTTATAATTACGTACCAATTCATAATTATTGTTTTCTAATGTGATATATCCTTTTTTCACTTATTTTCCCTACTTTCTTAGGTTCATTATAACACCAAAAAAGGAGTATCTCAACTTTTTTTACTCCTCTTTCTTTCCATCTTGTGAATAATTAGCCATTGCATATAATTGCTTAATTTCTTTAGGACTTAGTGGCCGATATTCTCCAGACTTTAATTTATCTAACGTTAAAAATCCAACCCGTTCTCGTTTTAATTTTAATACTTCATGGCCAACAGAAGCAAGCATCTTTTTTACTTGATGATTTCGTCCCTCATGAATCGTTAGTTCCACAATGGATGTATTAGTATCTCTATTTACTTTCCGAAGTTTTACCCGTACAGAAGATGTGAGTTTGCCATCAATTTCCACTCCTTTTTCGAGGGCATGAATGGCATCTCCTTTGACAATACCACGCACCTTAGCAACATAAACCTTTTCAATTTTATGTTTGGGATGCATCAAAACTTGTGCAAATTCCCCATCATTGGTAAGTAACAAAAGACCTGTCGTATCATAATCAAGACGTCCTATCGGATAAATTCGGGAGGAAGTTGGAATCAAGTCAACAACTGTCTTACGTCCCTTTTCATCCGAACTAGTACTAACCACTCCCCGTGGTTTATAAAGTAGATAATAAACTTTATCTTCCTTTTTTATCATTTTTCCATGAACTAAAATAACATCGGTCCCACTGACCTTTCGTCCAAGTTCTCTCACTACTTCTCCATTTACTTGTACTTCCCCTGCTAAAATGAGTTCCTCGGCTTTTCTTCTAGAAGCAACACCAGAAGATGCAAGTACTTTTTGTAATCTCTCCATCGAATCCCTTCCTTTTTTTCTGCTACTAGTATACCACAATAAGGGAAAAGAACCAATGATTTTCGAAAATAATTAAGCGAAGAAAAGAGTTACTAAAAGAAGAGCCATAATAACAGTAATCAAATCTGTTAATAATCCGGCTTTTAAAGCATAACGAATATGCTTTATTCCAATACTTCCAAAATAAAGAGATAAAACATAGATCGTCGTATCCGTTGCCCCTTGCAAAATAGCCGCCATTCGTCCTAAGTTAGAGTCCACTCCGTACTGCTTTATAATATCGATCATCACAACGAAACTAGCATTTCCAGAAACAGGTCGAGTAACAGCAAGAGGCATAATTTCAACAGGAATATGAAACATTTCTAAAACAGGCCGAAACAAAGAGAAAAAGTCCGTAATAAAACCGCTTTTTAATAAAATGTTCATTCCGAAAATCATCGCCATTAAAAAGGGAAAAATTTCAATCGACATGAGAATCCCCTCTTTGGCACCATGACAAAAACTATCGTATACGTTTACTTTTTTTCTTAACGCATAAACTAACACAAAAAAGACGATGGCGGGAATAAAATAATTACTAATGGTGCTCACGTTTCACACTCCTTCGATACAAAAAGCGATCCACTAACAAAGCAAAACAAGTATTTACTACCGTTGCTATAATAGTAGGAAAAATCAACTCCGTCGGATTCTGGCTTCCGTACATCATGCGAATCGCTAAAATATCGGTCGCAATCAAAGTAACGCCACTGGTGTTAAGTACTAAAAAAGTAATCATACTCCGACTTGCCGTATCCTTCTTCGGATTCTTCTCTTGCAAAGCTTTCATCGCTTTTAATCCAAAAGGAGTAGATGCATTGTGAATTCCTAACATATTAATAGTTAAATTACTAGCAATATATTCTAAAGCTTCATCTTTCTCATCTAAATCTGGAAAAATCACTTTGAAGATAGGACGTAACATTTTTGCTAATTTTTCTAATAGACGAGCATCTTTCGCAATTTGCATAATCCCACTCCAAAGAACCATTAAAGGAGCACTCACCATAAAAAGATTTAGCGTCTCATTTCCTGATGCAATAATTTCTTGATTCATGATATCCATCTTTCCAGTTAAGAAGCCATAGACAATACCAACGATAATAAAAGATGCCCAAATTTTATTCATCATGAGAAAAAGCTCCAAATAATATCCCAAAAACTACGTTTTTGTTTTTGCTTCCCATAAACAGTATCCCGGTAAATTTCCTCTCCGTCTAATGTAACAATTACCTCTCCAATAGCCTCATCCTTTTGATAAGAAGCATCTCCTTCTAATTGTACCAATACTTTTATTTGATCCTTCTCTTCCTCGGTCAAAGGATAAGAAAAAGATTGTTTAATATAAGCTTTATCTTTATAAAACCCTTCATCTACTCGAAACTTATCTTTATCTAATATCGTATAGAGTTTATAATTTTCAAAAGCATAATCATAAAGGGCTTGATGCGTATCGTATTCATTTCCGTCATTTAAGGTAACAGCCGTCAAATTTAATCCGTCTTTTTGGGCATTCGTCACTAACGTTCTCCCTGCTCTTGGCGTATAACCCGTTTTTCCTCCTATCGCATAATCATAAAGAGAAAGTAACTTATTACGATTGTGCCATAAATAACTTTTTTTATCCGTTTGCACCGTATATTTTTTTGTACCGACAATTTTCATATACTCTTCATTTTTAGAAACATAACTAGAAAGAAGAGCCATATCGTATGCGCTAGATTTGTTTTCGGTAACCTCATCTAATCCATGGGCATTATAAAACACCGTATTTTTCATCCCGATTTCTTGTGCTTTCGCATTCATCGCATCAACAAATTTTTCTTCACTTCCCTCAAGAAAGACCGCAATTACTAACGCTGCATCATTTCCACTTCGTAACATCAACCCGTAAACCATATCGCGAAGACGCATCTTCTCCCCTACTTCAAGATAAATATTGGATCCGTACATAGTAAGCACTTCTTCTCCAACCGTTACTACTTCTTCTAATCGATTCGATTCAATAGCAAGAATAGCCGTCATAATTTTCGTAATGGAAGCAATTAATCGCGGATTATCCTTATCCTTTTCATAAAGTACTCTTCCACTTGTCGTCTCCATAAGACATGCACTTCTTGCACTGACACTTAACGCACTAACACGACTTGGAAAAAGAAAACAACAAATAAAAAGAAAAACAACGATTCTCTTTTTCATAAAACCACCTAACTCAATATATGAAAAAAAGAACTTGTTTAGTCCTTTTAACCATTATAGATTCCATGAATTTTTTGTCGATCAATATCAGTAATATCATCTAACTCCCAAGTATCATCCTTTTTGGTTAATGTAAAGGTAATCGTATACGTTACTTTCTCTTTTTGTTCCTTCATCTTACTGATCTTATAATCCATAAACTTCTCTTCGTCTGTGCTACCATCTTCCTTCACAAATTCGCTGCCGTTTGTTTTCAAGTATTCATCCGCCTCTTCCATAGCCTTATGGAAATCATAAACTTCTAACTCTACAACAATGGATGCATGCTCTCCATCAATAGTCTCCTCTTTAATTTTATAAGAAAGATTTTGGTATTGCTTTTTCATTAATGATTTATACTCTTCTTTTTGGGTATCTGTCATGGTATGATCCGTTTCCAATACTTTATCTAATTGCTCCATGACTTTCTCATCCATCGTCTGATATTTCCCTAAAAATTCTTCTACCTCTTTCGTAGGAGTATTCATTACATTATTACACCCCGTTAAGAAAAGCAACATTAAGAAAAATGGAATAACTTTTTTCATATTTTTCCTCCTTTATTTGTAGTTTGCATCCTTTTTCCAATTTTATGAACTTTTTTTTCGTTTTTCAAAAAAATATTTTTTCATTTTGTATTTTTCTTCTTTCCAATTTTCTCGTATTTACAGAAGGCAAAATACATGGTAAAATGAAAAACAGAACAAGGAGGAATACTGATGAAAACGATTCTAACAGGTGACCGACCAACCGGGAATTTACATCTCGGTCATTATTTTGGTTCGCTAAAAACACGAGTAGAATTACAAAAAGAATATGAAACCTATATTGAGATTGCCGATGTGCAAGCACTAACGGACAATTTTCACGATCCAGAAAAGGTGCGAAAAAACGTACGCGAACTTGCGATTGATTATTTATCTTGTGGAATTGACCCGAAAACAACTAGTACTTATGTCCAATCCCAAATTCCAGAAATTGCCGAACTTACGATTTTCTTTTCCAATCTAGTAACAGTTTCTAGATTGATGCGTAATCCCACAACCAAAGCAGAGCTTGCTCAAAAGAAAGGACTTTTCGGACAAAACGGAGAAAGTATTACATATGGTTTCTTAGGATATCCAGTAAGTCAAGCAGCAGATATTGCAGTTTTTAATGCCGATTTAGTTCCGGTTGGGGAAGATCAAATTCCGCATATCGAGCAAACAAGAGAAATTGTTCGAAAGTTTAATACGATCTACGGAGATACCTTCCGTGAACCAGAAGCATATCTCAGTCAAAGTAAACGAGTAAAAGGACTCGACGGAAATGAAAAGATGGGAAAAAGTTTAGGAAATGCCATCTATTTAAAAGATGACTTGGAAACGATTTCCAAAAAGATCAAAAATGCTGTTACAGATCCACAAAAAATAAAAAAAGATGATCCAGCAAATCCAGAAGTATGTATGGTTTACTATTATCATCAATTAATTCAAAACGATCAGTTAGAAACGGTATGTAAAGAATGCAAAGCAGGAAGCAGAGGATGTGTTGCTTGTAAACAAGAACTAATTCAAAAAATGATGGAATTCTTAAAACCAATTCAAGAAAAAAGAGCTTACTATGAAGCGCACCCTGAAGAAGTAGAACGCGTATTAAAAGAGGGAACCAGAAAAGCAAAAGAAAAAGCACAAAATACCATGAGAAAAGTAAAAGAGCAAATGAAAATCGATTATCATTATATAAAGGAAGGAAATGACGAATAGCCATTTCCTTTTTGTATCAGGCGTTTTCCTTCCCTTTTCGGCGATTCTTGCTAATGAGAGGAATAGCAATACTCATATAACGGATCCGCTCGACAATTCTTCGCGCTTTTACTTTCTCCACACTTTTTCCGGCTGTTGCCAAATGTTCTTCCAATTCTTCAAGCGTCAAATTAGAAGTAAAAAAAGTGGGTAATCCTTCCTCCATTCGAAACTGTAGAATGGAACCTAAAATTTCATCGCGCCCCCAAACACTTGCAGCCTCTGCCCCAATATCGTCCAGTAATAAAACCGGAACCTTCTTAACAAAAGAAAACTTCTCCTTATAGTCCAAGTCAAAAGATTCCTTTAATCCGCGCAAAAACTCAGGATAATACACCATGGCACTACGAACTCCACGACGAGCTAGTTCATTTAATAACGCCGCAATCAAATAAGTTTTTCCTGTTCCAAAACTTCCATATAAATAAAGACCTTTTGGTTTTTCTTCCTCGTCATAGTGATCTAAAAACTGTTTAAAATAACGAAGGATCTGTAAACGTTCTTTATCGTCCGTCTTAATATCGGCAATCGATGCTTTTCGTAATGATTTTGCAACTTGAAACATTTCAATGTTATCTAAATATGCTTCTTCTTTCAATTTCTTCTGTAAAAAAGGACAGGCAACATACTCAAATTGAAGCGTTGGATGAACTCCATTTTCGACCTTTGGTTGAAAACGATAACCACAAACACTATTTCCGCAAGAAGATAGCCCTTTACAAGACAAGCAATGTCCCAACTCTTTGGATGCATCCTCTAAAAGAGAGGTGTACTTCATAAGTACATCTTCCGATACTGGTAAAGTACGAATCAAGGTTTGAAAATCACTATTACGAGAAGCAGAGACAAAATTTTGTCTCAATTGATTCTCTTCTTTCTCTCCTAACACCATAAAATCCTTTAATTTTTGCATACCTCATCACCTACTCCTATTTTACTAAACTTTTTCATAAGAAGCAATGACTGAAAAGAGAGTTCTTACAAAAGAACTATTTTGCTTCCATAATCTGGGGATAAAAAGCAAAAGACCTTACTAATAGAAAAGAAAACTTACTACACAAAAGCTATATAACAAATCTTTTTTTGTTGGATAATAAACAGAAAGAATATTACAAAAGTAACTCTAAACTTCCCTGAAAATAATGAGTAGAAGAAAGCTTCTCCATTTCTTCTGGCAACCAAAATTGGAAGCGATATCTTTTCTGCGTCGATGCTAAAAGTGTATCGGTTAAAATAATTCCATCTTCTGGCACGCTTCTTGGCTCACTAAAACTTCCGTCCTCTAAAACAATAGAATACGCAAAAGTCGTTACAGGGAGAAATTCCTCTCCTTCTCCAGATTGAAAACGAATAGAAAAAGAGACTGCTTCCTTTTTCTGATTCACGACTTCAAATAAATACCCATCAAAATTTAATCCTTCTTCCGTAGAAACGGGATATGTACGCTCCAAAACAATATCAGAAGAAAGAGGACGTAAACGAACCGACGGAGAAAAAGAAGCAGAAGAAAGTGCTGCAGAAATTGCCTCGCGATTAGGTGCATAAATAAAAAAAGAGGAACCAATCAAAAAAAGACTAGTAAAAAGAAGCGAAAAAAGCAAATGATTTCGATAACGTTTTCTTTCCACCACGACTCCCCCTTGAATGAGGCATATTATAAGAAGAAAAGAAAAAATTATCAACTATTAAGAAGCAAAATAGCAGACAATTCCCAATACGATAAGCAAAATAATCAAGCCACCTACTAAAAGAATAACAGGAGTCGGCAAAGAAAATTTCGTCTCTTCTTCTAAGCTAGAAGAAATACTTTCTTGTTCCTCTTCCTCCTCTTCTATTACCCACTCTTCTCCCGTTTCTAAAAAGTGTCCCGTTCGATCTTGAAAATCCTCTGTTTGATACTTTTCAATAAGAGAGATGAAGCGACTCTTTGTACTTTCTTGAAATCCTAAAATAGCAGTATCCCCTATGACAGTAAAGGGTACTCCTAAAGAAGAAATACGATAAAGATCTTTTACCTTCTCTAACTTTAAATTATTTTCCTCACTTCGATACGTTTCTATCTCATAAATCTGTATAAAATCATATTCCTCTTTTAACTCTTTCAAAAAGATTCTTTCCTCTTCACAAATAGGACAGGTATCTCCATAAAACAAATAAATAGGAACTTCATTGGATGCATCTACTTCTTGGAAAGAGAAAAAAAGCGCAAAGAGAAAGAGAAAAATTATCTTTTTCATGTCACAAATCACCAATTTCATTATAACATGCAGGACGTATCTTGGAAAGCAAATCATTCAATTTCTCTTGAGTAAAGATTAGAATTTTGAAGAAGCGAACCAGAATAAAAATTAGGAACCGTTCCTTGAACCATTTTAATAACAATCGGAATCGTACAATCCAATACTTTGACACTCGTGGTAAAAGGTAGATAAATTTGCGCACTTAATTCCATTCGAACACCAATTTCAATCAACGCATTATTGATTCCATATTGCGTCAATTTTGTAGAAATATTACTATTAACGTCTCCAACATAATGAAAGCGAACCGGGATTTTGGGACCTAAGTTAGAAAGAAAAGTAATATTGGTTACTCGTCCGATAGGAAGGGAGGCGACAATCCCTTCTGTTAGAGAAGTAAGCTCCTCTTCACTCAGATTAAAATCATTCAAACCGATCGAGGTCAAATCTCCTTCTTCTAATAAATGAATATGGTTTTGTACCACCGTCGTTGCTACATTTAAAATTTGATTCACTGCCACAGGATTAAAATCAATTAATTGAATTTCTCCAGAAGAAGACTTGGTTAACGAAAATAATTCATCTTCATTAATTTTATCTTCTAAGACTTGGCTAATCGCATTGTTAACAAGCAAAATAGAATATTTATTAAGTTTTGCTTCGGCCAAATCCATTAGGGTCGGAGTAAGATACTTACTGGTATAATACACTCCTAGCAAGCTAACAAGAAAAGCAAAAAATATAACAAATCCAAGGACAAGCAAACGATTCATCGGTTTTCTTCTTTTTAAATGAATTCTTTGCATAGCAATCACATTGCATTATATGTGTATCACCGTAAAATCATGTGGAAGCTCTTTTAAAAAGATACTCGGGCACCGCGAATCAGAGAGAATATATACTTTGTTTTTTGTCCGAGTAAGAGCGACATAAAACAACCGTCTTTCTTCTTCATACGGGTAATAATGAGAAGAGGAAAGAACAAAACGTAATACCCTCTCTTCTGGAATTTGATTAGGAAAGCCTAAAAACTGATCTACTACATGAAGGAGAATAACTGCTTCTGCTTCCAACCCTTTGGCGCGATGAACCGTAAGAAAAGAAAGACAAAGATCTGGGCGAGGCAAGTAAAGAATAGTATCCCCCTCCCCTTTTATGAGCTCTTCATCGAAAAAGGGGAAAATATCTGCTTGATTACGGCCTAGTAAGAAGATCTCTCTGAAATCGATCGTAAGAAGAAGATTTTTTAAAGTCTGAGAAGGATTTTTTGTGTAATAAACCTCGATTGGATGCGAAAGATGCTTACTAGAAACAAGTTCTTTCGGAATTTGTCGTCTATTTTTCTGAATAAATTTTCCAGCCGCAAAGATCAACTCTTGACTATTTCGATAAGTCTGCGTAATCTTTAAGATAGAAGCATCTGGAAAATAAGTAGAAAACTCTAAAAACATACTCAAATCACATCCAGAAAAACGATAAATCGATTGATAATCATCTCCTACAACGAGAAGTTTTGCACCTGTATTATTTAAAATTGCTTGAACAAGTCGAAACCGAATCCAACTAGTATCTTGATATTCATCGATTAAAACATAACGATATCTTTTAGAAATTCCTTTCTTTTGCACTTTTTTCGTTGCCAAAAGGATCATGTCATCAAAATCAATTTGGCCAGAAGAGGAAAGTTCCTCCTCGTAAACCCGTGCAAGAGACAAAGCAAGATGAAGAAAATAAAAAGTTTGCTTTCTCTTTTCCAAAAAGAAACTAGAGCGATTCTGTTTAAAAAAGGAAAGAAAATCAGAAAAAGATCCTCCTCTTCCTTTCCATAAACGAAGAAATTGGCAAATCAGACGAATCAACGCATCTACTTCTTTTTCCCTCTTTTGAAGAAGAGATTGATAAGACATAGAAATAGAAGAAAAGAAAATAACCCGAAAATAACGAAGAACGAGTAACATTTGTGACTCTTCTTGAAAAATAACACCATAAAAGTACTCTTTTACAACATACTCTAAAAAATCGGATGGCACAATAGAAAATGCCTCTTTCTTTTCCGCAAGAATTTCTAAAGAAAGTTTATGAAAAGTAAAGACATCTACCGTATAACCGTATGCTTCTTGTAACTTTTGCCGTAAACTTAAAACGGAGGCATTCGTAAACGAAATGCAAAGGATTTCGGAACAAGCAATCTTCTTTTTCTCGACCAAATACCGAATTTTTCCAACTAAAGTAAGGGTTTTTCCACATCCCGCTCCCGCAATCACTAATAAATGCGAAGACTCATCCAAAACGACAGCTCTCTGCTCTAAATCGAGAGAATACCCCAATACATCATCTAAAATATCTTCTTTCATAGATACCCCTTTTTCAGCATAACAAAAAAAAGAAGTCAAAAGAAAAAAGATAACAAAAAAAGAATGATTTTTTCATCATCCTTTTCTTATCTTCTACCCATTGGATCATTCCAACAATCTGCCCAGTTTGTAGCAGAACTTGTATCAGCCTCTGCTGAAGAATTATCAGCTACAATATTCATAACTAAACTTACGATAAATGGAACAAAGAAAACAACCACAGCCATAATAACACGCTTAATTAATTTACTAGTTGCTCCTTTAATTTCTTTATCATCACTAGACATAACTGCTTTTCCTAAGTCAATAGAACCAAAAACGATCAACAAAATCGGAATACCGATTTGGAAAATCGGAATAACTCCATTTTTAATTAAATTAATGACTGGTCCAATTCCACCACAGTTGTCAGTCGCTAATAGCTGCACTAAATCTAACATTTTTACTCCTCCTCTTACAAAGAAATCATACTATAATCTTTAAAAATTGTCAATCATTTTCTATAGAATACCAAGCTTTTGTAACAATTCTCCAATTAATTTACCATTATCTTTCCGATCATCCACCACTGGCATAGCAAAAAAGAATTTGGTTTTTGCTTCATACTCTAATTCTGCAATATCGCTACTAGAAAGAACGTTTTGACATAACATAATCTTCTTTCCCCGTAATGTTTCAAAAACTCTTCTATCGCGCATCATTAATTTATTTAATTTAATATAAGAAGGTTCCAACAGATAAAGTTCATCGGTACACATCGTTGGTTCCACTGCGTTCAAATCCACTAAAATAACTTGTGTATTACGATTTTTGATCAATACATTAGCTAGCTCATCCCGCGTCGTAGAGACCAATTCTTTATCGTTTAAATAAACAAAATCTCGTTTGTCTACCTCCACTGCCAATACCGAAATTCCTCTTCTTTTCAACTCTTTTTTCATAAGATAACAAAGAGTCGTACTACCAGCTCCATCCGTTAAATTTTTAATTCCTAATATAACATTCGTTGGAGGAGCAACATAAGAAGGTGTTCCATCCACACTAGGAGCACTCGGCTGGGTCACGATCACCTGCTTTTCTACAACAAGAGGTTCTTCAATTTGATGAAGATGTGCCACATCTCGATAACTATTCGGATTGGAAAGTAAATAATTAATTCCGTTCAAATCACTCGTAAAATTATAAATTCCCATCGAAATTATTTTTGATAAAAAGGCAGGCGAATTACACTCTACATCATCCGGTGGCAACACTAGAATAATCTTCTCTACTGGCAAAGCAATCGAAATTTTCTGTAAATTTCGAAAGTCTTGATAATGGTCGATCGCTGTTAAATCCAAAATCATTCTTCCAAAAAAGAAATTGCTGAACATATCTACGATTTCATCCGCTGTAAATACTCCATTAATCGTCTTAATCACTTCAATATTCAAATTGGACAACAACTCTTGTTGCTTATTCGAAATAATTACATTCATGAAGCTTCTCCTTCCTACTATTTCTTTTTTATCCATAATTTAGAAGAATAAGAACTGCTTCTTATTCTTCTAAATCTAATATATTACTAGAATAAATTGTTTTCGTCTCTCCTTTAATTGCAAATGTATCTGGGAAAGCTTCAAACAATTTTCCTAGAATCGGAATATCTATATTGATAAATGTCTTTACACTATAATATCCGCTAATTTCACTAACGCGATTTAGCTTAATACAATATCCTCCTGCTTTATTCAAAACAGCAACATATCCATCTTTCGAACAAGATCTTAAATAAGCGCTTGACACATTATATCCGGTATTTTGCATGACTGTCTCTGCTCTTGCTTTTGCTTCTTCTGTAAATCCTTCTTCCGTCTCAATAATAGAAACAATATTATTTTTGATACGAAAAGCCTTGGTATAATTTACAGAAAAAGCCAAATAACTATTGATGATAATCATAAATACCAAGATAATTTGAATTGTCCAAACTCCTCCAAATGCATCTCTCAATTAAATCACCACTATCTTATAATATACTGAACTTCAGGTTCTTGTCCGCTAATATCGTCCCAACCACTACTAATATTATCACGAATAGATGGCCATAAAACGAGGGTAAAAAATGCTGCTACTGCTCCGATTGCAATAATAGTTACAACTGTCATATTTAATTCACCCATGGCTTCTTTCATTTTTCAACTCTCCCTTCTATTATTCATTATAACATATTTTCAATAAACCGCAAACTCTTTTTCTAAAAACTTAAAACTATAAGGTTTGAAATGTAAAAATCATAGCAAGTAAAATAATGATCATAACTCCGGCCCCAGTACCAACCAACATAACCATTGTTTGGCTTTCCATGTGATGCAAACGTTCTTTATACTTTTGCTCTCTGGCTTTATTTTGTAAAGAAGAAACCGTTCTAGAAAACATTAATAACCTCTCTTGTTTCTTCTCTTGATCTCCTAGTCC
>CALVKE010000044.1 GCA_944332535.1 uncultured Bacilli bacterium | reverse complement strand
TGAACTATTATACCATCTCTTCTTTTTTTTGACAAATTTCTTTGTTCTATTGACAGAGATCTTTGTTCTGAATTATAATGAAGTCATAGATAATTGTAAGGAGGTATCATTTTATGGAACGAAAGATCATGAATGACTTGTTGAAGTGGAAACGTGATGAAAGTAGAAAGCCCCTTTTGATTTATGGAAATAAGCAAATTGGAAAAACCTATACGGCAATTGAGTTTGGAGAGACGTATTATAAAACCGTTGCTTACATTAATTGTGAAAATAATCGAGAAGTCTATGATATTTTTTCGAAAGAGAGAACCATTGAAAAAATTATTTTTAAACTGTCTTTATTTCTTGGTGAAACTATTTTAAAAGAAGATACCCTTATTATTTTAGATAACGTAGGCGATGCAGAGATTGTCAAAGGGGTTAAGAAATTTGGAAAAGAAAAAAGTGGGTACCCGATTATTATGATTACTTCTTTAAAAGAGAATTTATTACAATTTAAAGGAGAAGAATTGCAATATAAGTATATGTTTCCGGTTGATTTTGAAGAGTATTTGAAAGCAGTAGGAAATGTAGAGTTAATTGATTTTATTAAAACGTCTTATAAAAATAAGAAGAGTATGCCATTTCATAGTGTTGCGATGGAATTGTTTGAAGATTATTGTTTAACGGGAGGTCTTCCAGAAATTATCGATGCTCATTTAAAAGGGGAAAGTGATTTAAAATTAAGAATGCGTAAGAATAAGATTTTAGATACTTATCGAAAAGAACTTCTTTCTATTCCTTCTTTTATTGATATTATTCGAGCGGATGAAGTGTTGCAAGTGCTTCCTTATCAGTTAATGAAAAGCAATAAGAAATTTCAGTATGGCTTGATGAAGAATGGTGGTAGAAGTAAAGATTATGCTTCGGCTTTAGAATTTTTAAATGTCAATGGTTTAGTGCAGAAATGTTATAAAGTAGCAGATATTAAACCACCTCTTAGTAAAGTAAAAGATGTGGATAGTTTTAAACTGTATTTGAACGATACTGGGTTGCTTGCAGATATGATGCATTTGTCTCGTATTCAGTTTTTAACAGATAATGTTAGTAAATATATTTTATATGAGAATATGGTTGCCAATTCTATTGTTTCTTGTGGATATAATTTGTATTATTATCAATCGGAAGGAAAAGCAGAGGTACCGTTCTTGATTCAAACGAGAAGTGGGAAGGTGATTCCTGTTGAGATTGTTAATAAGAATATGGCGAAGTCCAAATCACTTGCTTTGGTAATGAATCGATTTGGTCTAACGGAGGCGATTCGAATTACAGAGGATAATTTTTCCATGAAAAAGAATGTTTTCTACATACCGATTTATGCTTTGTTTTGCTTAAAGGATAGCCTATGATGGAAATTAGAGTTTTAACTAGTGAGGAGAGAAGATGTCTTCCTTCTTTTATCAGTCAAGAGTTTTCCGACCTTTCTGAAAAGATGCCAAAACCAGAAGAGGAAGGGGAGCACGTATTTTCTCTAGGAGCTTTGTTGGACGGTGTTATTGTCGGATATTTATTGGTAAGAGAAGGATATGAATACTATCCAGAAGAGCGTTATTATATGTTAGATTATATTGTTGTAGATTCTGTTTATCGGAATCAAGGAATTGCTAAAAAAATGTTAATGAAAGTAGAAGAAATTGCCAAAGAGCGAGGAATATCGTCTCTTCGCTTAACGTCTCGCCCTTCTCGAGAAATTGCCCGAAAGTTATATGAAGGGGACGGTTTTACGGGACGAGATACTGGATTGTTTTATAAAAGAATAGGAGAGGATAAAGAATGAGACCAGTTGTACTTACGATTTTAGATGGATTTGGTTTGCGAGAAGAAGTGCATGGAAATGCTGTGAAGTTAGCGAATAAACCTAATTTTGACTTTCTATGGGAGAATTATCCCCATTCTAAATTAATTGCCAGTGGTCAGGAAGTAGGGCTTCCCGAGGGACAGATGGGAAACTCTGAAGTAGGACATTTGAATATTGGGGGAGGACGTATTGTTTATCAACCTTTAGAATTGATTTCGAAAAGTATTCGTGATGGAGATTTTTTTGAAAATCAGGAACTAAATAAAGTCATGAAACACGTAAAAGAGCGTCATTCAAAATTACATATTTTTGGTCTACTAAGTGATGGAGGAATTCATTCTCATATTTCTCATATTTTTGCTTTATTAGAAATGGCGAAAGAAAAGGGAATTGAAAATGTTTATGTTCATGCCTTTTTGGATGGACGGGATACTCTTCCCGATGTTGCCCTTACATATTTGGATCAATTACAGGATAAAATGAAGGAATATGGAGGACACCTTGCCGATATTTCAGGACGTTATTATTCTATGGATCGCGAAAGAATGTGGAACCTGACAAAAGAATACTATGATTTATTAGTTTATGGAAAAGGAAAACATGCTACTTCTTATCAAGAAGTAATCAAGGATAGTTATTCACATCAAATTTATGACGAGTTTATTGTTCCAACTATGTTGGATGAGGACGGTACTTTAGAAGAAGGAGATGGACTTATTTTTGCAAACTTTCGTCCAGATCGTGCGACGCAAACGTTTACTGCCATTACCAATCCTGATTTTAAGGAATTTCCAACGAAGAAATTTCAAGATATTTATCTTGTTACGATGATGCCAGTAGAAGCTAGTATTATTTGCCATAATGCTTTCCCTCATGTGGAAGTGCCAGATTCTTTAGGAGTATATCTTTCTAAATGTCATAAAAAGGTATTACGAATTGCAGAAGCTAGTAAGTATCCACATGTAACCTATTTCTTTGATGGTGGAAAAGAATTGGAATTAGAGGGAACGGATAAAATTATTGTTCCAAGAAAAAATGTTGCCACTTATGATTTGGCTCCTCGTATGTCCGCTGATGAGGTGACGGATCAATTATTAGCAAGGATGGATCAGTATGACGTGGTAATTCTAAATTTTGCAAACTGCGATATGGTAGGTCATACAGGAAATTTAGAGGC
>CALVKE010000043.1 GCA_944332535.1 uncultured Bacilli bacterium | reverse complement strand
TTTCTTATTTTGTAGTTTTATAGATTTTTTTCTAATATTTATTCGAAAAAAATATTGTTCAATTAACCACTTAACGGTTCTATTTTCTATTTGGCTCATTTTTAGTATCCTTTCTATCTTAGAGAAGGTTGTTAAATTGACCCCCCCCCCCCAGACTCTTTTTAATTTATCATACATCTTCTTACTTCCCTTCTATTTTATACTTTCATTATAATCTTTTTTTCTTCCTTTGACAAGTTCTTTCCAAACGAAAAGAACCTTTTTATGAAAGGCTCTTTTACGGAATACTAACAAAATATAATACTCTAATAAGACTTTATTTCTGATCAATTATTCGTTTAAAAAGTCATCTATTGTCATTAATCGTTCGTCAATTTCTTTTAAAGAGATTTCCTTTTTCGGAATTTCTTCTAAAATCTCGATTTCTTCTTTCTCCTCTTCCATTTTTTGAAGATTTTTCACTTCAAAAGCATCGATAATTTCTCCTCTTGAAATAGTACTTCCTGTAGAATAGCGATCCATGATAGGAAGTTCGGTAATTTTTAGCATTTGGATATCCTCGTGTTTGATACCAACATGCACTTTACTTGGAAGTACAAAAGACCGTACGACATGATATGGATTGGTTTTTACTTCTTTTACGATCATTAGTCCACGTCGCGCTCTTGTTTGTTTATCAAACTCGCTTAAGCGGATTCGCTTTCCAGTTCCTTTATCGAATATTACAACCACATAACTATCTTCTTTCATTTGGAAGCACGAAGCACTTACGATTTCATCTTCTTTTAGATTCATCGCTTTCACACCACTTGTTTTAAGTCCTACGACTGGTACTTCTTCTCGATCAAACCATAATCCATATCCTTTTTTGGTACTTAAGAAAATTTCTGGTTGATCACAAAGACAAGCTTGTACCATTACATCTTCTTCTTTTAACTTCATACAAGTGATCGGTTTCGAATAACGCTGTACCTTAAAATCTTTCAAGCTACTTTGTTTAATCATGCCATGTTTGCTAACCATTACGACAGTTTGATCGGTACTAAAATCAGACACTGGTACACAAGAAATTACCTCTTCTTGCTCTTCTAACTTGATTAAGTTACTAATATGTTTTCCTAAGTCTTTCCATTTTAAATCTGGAATCGTGTGCACTGGAATATATAAATAGTTTCCTAAATTCGTAAATACCAGCAAGGTATCTGTTGTATTCATTTCGAATAAACCAAGAATATAATCTCCCTCTTTTAGTGTGATCTCCTCTGAGGTAGAAGAATAACTGCGAAGACTGCTTCGTTTAATGTAACCATCTTTGGTTAATTGAACAACGACATCTTCTTTGGCAATCATTTCAGAAAGTTCGATTTTAAGTTCGGAAACTTCTTCTTGAATGTCGGTTTTTCTCTGGGTTCCAAATTCTTTTTTAACTTTTCGAAGTTCTTCTTTCATCACATTTTTTAACATTGCCTCATTATTTAAAATGGCTTCCAATCCCTCGACGATCGTTTTTAACTTTGCTTGTTCTTCTTCTAATAGACTAACGTCAAGGTTCGTTAACCGATAAAGTTGTAATACTAGAATTGCTTCAGCTTGCTCTTCGCTAAAAGAGAACTTTTCGATCAAATTTACTTTTGCGTCGGCTTTATCTTTACTAGCGCGGATCGTTCGGATCACTTCATCCAAAATCGAAAGACAGTAAATTAATCCTTCTACAATATGAAGACGTGCTTTCGCGTGATCCAGATCAAATTGTGTTCTTCTGGTTACTACTTCTTTTTGGTGACGAATATAAGCATCTAGCATATCGAGGATTCCTAATAAACGCGGTCTTTTTTTATCGATTGCCACCATGTTGTAACTATAAGAAATTTGAAGATCCGTATTTTTTAATAGGTAATTTAAAATTAAGCTTCGGTTCGCATCTTTTTTCAAATCGATCGCAATTCGTAATCCATCCTTATCCGATTCATCTCTTACTTCTAGAATTCCATCAATCTTTTTATCGAGACGAATTTCATCGATTTTACGAACAAGCATTGCTTTATTTACTTCAAACGGAATCTCGTGAACCACTAAAATAACTTTATTTTTTTCTTCTTCGAAACTAGTACGAGAACGAACGATTACTTTTCCACGTCCTTTTTCAAAAGCTGAGCGAATGGCGTCTTTCCCCTCAACAATTCCACCAGTTGGAAAATCTGGCCCTTTTACAATATTCATGATGGTCTCTAACGTTGAGTTTGGATAATCTATTCGGTGAATTGTCGCGTCAATAATCTCCCCTAAATTATGAGGAGGAATGTTGGTAGCGTATCCCGCAGAAATTCCAGAGGTTCCATTCACTAAAAGATTGGGAAAACGAGCTGGTAAGACGGTTGGCTCTAATAAAGTATCGTCAAAGTTGGGTGCCCATTCGATCGTGTTTTTGTCCAAGTCCTTTAGTAGTTCGTTACTTACTTTGGCAAGACGAGCTTCGGTGTAACGCATGGCGGCTGGACTATCTCCGTCCATAGAACCATTGTTTCCATGCATGTCGATATAACTTGTATTTTGCTTCCACCACTGGCTCATACGAACCATCGCTTCATAAATAGAAGAATCTCCATGAGGGTGATATTTACCCATGATATCTCCTACACAACGAGCACTTTTGACATAAGGGCGATCATAGGTGTGTTTTTCACGAAACATCGAGTATAAAATTCTTCGTTGTACCGGCTTCAAGCCATCTCTTACATCTGGAATGGCTCGATCTTGAATAATATATTTCGAATATTGCCCAAATCGTTCTCCCATAATGTCTTCTAAGGTGTACTCTTCTATTTTTTCTAAAATCTGTTCGGTTGTTGATTTCTTCATGTTATCCCTCCTAATTGGTAATCATCGAAATATAATAACTATCAATATTACTACTAATTTTTTTATCGGTTTCCTCTTGGAGTAGTGCATGTGCTGTTTGATAAAGCTTTACCATCTCCCGAATAGAGAGATACCCTTTTTTCTCACAAGAGGCGATGCGATCTAAAATTTTCCCAGTGAAATAAAGATTGAAAGCAGTCTGAAAATTTCTCTCCTTAATCATTTTGCCAAGATCTTTTTCTAAATGCACAATATCCCTGATTTCTCGTAAGTGTTGGTGGCGATCTTGGTCTTTTTCGATAATTCGATCAATGCAAGTAAGACGTGAAAATTCTTGTTGATACACCACTTTACTTTTTTCAATATCTTCTACGCTAAGACGCTCAATAAATTTGGGAAATACTAAATTTACTTTTTCAATGGAATCTTTAAATAATACGTTGGTAATATCATCTAGCTGAATCTCTTCTTTTTCTAGCGCATAATAAATTGCAGCTCCATATTCGTTAAACTCTTTTAAAAGATTATAGATATCTTTGGTTGATAAGGCCATAAACTAGCACCTCTTTTTCTATATTTTATAGTCGTCTTCTAAAGAAAACTCTACATTTTCTTCAATCCATTCTTTTCTTGGTTCTACATTGTCCCCCATCAGGATGCTTACTCTTTTTTCGGCAAGATAAGCATCTTCAATTCGAACACGAATCAACGTTCTAGAACCTGGGTGCATCGTTGTCATCGCTAATTGTTCCGCATTCATTTCTCCTAATCCTTTGTATCGTTGTACGCTATATTTCTTTTTAGCAGTCAACTCTTGCATCTCTTCCTTCGAATAAACATAAATTTCTTCTTTTCCGTTTTTTAGTAAGAATAACGGTGGAAGGGCAATATAGAGCTTTCCAGCCTCAATTAATGGGCGCATGTAACGATAAAAGAAAGTTAGTAGCAAGCACTGAATATGTGCTCCATCATCATCGGCATCGGTCATGATAATCACTTTATCGTATTCGCATTCTTCAATATCAAAGTTAGGTCCTACTCCAGCCCCAATCGTATAAATCATCGTATTGATTTCTTCGTTTTTTAAGATATCTTCCATTTTGGCTTTTTCGGTATTTAATACTTTTCCACGAAGTGGCAAGATCGCTTGAAAACGACGATCCCGTCCTTGTTTTGCAGATCCTCCAGCCGAATCTCCCTCGACTAAAAACAATTCGTTTTTGTTCTTGTTCTTGGTTTGTGCTGGGGTCAGTTTTCCAGATAAGGCTCTTTCTTTCGGATTTTTACTCTTTCCTTTGCGCGCTTCTTCTCTGGCTTTTCGCGCCGCTTCGCTTGCCATTTTACTTTTTAATGCTTTGTCGATGATGTCGGTTGCAATCTTTTTATTTTCTTCTAAATAGAATCCTACTTTTTCATACGTGATGGCATCGACAATCGTACGAGCTTGTGGCGTTCCAAGCTTTCCTTTGGTCTGTCCTTCGAACTGCAAAAGTGCTTCTGGTATTTTGAGGCTAATAATCGCCGTTAATCCTTCACGGACGTTTGGCCCTTCAAAAGCTTTCTCTTTTCCCTTAATGTAACCATTGTTTTTTGCGTAATCATTGAATACTCTAGTCAGTGCGGTTTTAAATCCTACTTCATGCGTTCCTCCATCTACTGTTTTAACGTTATTGACGAAAGATACGATATTTTCGTTGTAAGAATCCGTATATTGAAACGCAATATCCACCTCGATATCGTCTTTTACTGCCTCAAATGCAACGGGAGCATGAAGAGCAATTTTATCTTCGTTTAGGTATTTTACGAAGGCTGTAAGTCCTTCTTCGTAATGAAATTTTTCTTGCTTTTCGTCTTCTTCATCGATTACTTCGATCGTTAATCCTTTTAATAAAAAGGCAGATTCTTGCATTCTTTCACAAATTGTCGTAAAAGAAAAATTAGTCGTTGAAAAAATAGTGTCATCTGGTAAGAAACGGACGGTTGTTCCTGTACGATTGGTCGTTCCGATCTTCTTTAGGGGAACAGCGACTTTTCCTCCGTCTTCGAAACGAATGTACCATTCACTCTTCTCTCTTCGAATCGTTACTTCCATCCATTTACTTAAGGCATTGACAACACTTCCTCCTACTCCATGCAGTCCTCCGGATACTTTATAACCGTCTTGTTCAAACTTTCCTCCGGCATGAAGAACGGTATAAATGATTTCAGGAGCTGGCCTTCCGCTAGCATGCATTCCTGTTGGAACTCCACGACCATGATCTTCTACACTAATACTTTTATCTTTATGAATGGTAATTTTTATGGTATCCCCGTATCCGTTGATTGCCTCATCCATTGCGTTATCTACGATTTCCCAAACAAGATGGTGAAGTCCTCTTTTGTCGGTGGAACCAATATACATACCAGGTCGTTTCCGTACCGCCTCTAGTCCCTCTAACACTTTAATCGAGCTTGCGTCATATGCCATATCCATCATCTCCTACTTAAGTTATTATAGCAAAAAATATCGTCAAAAAAAAGAAAGAAGTGCAATTCTTTACAAAAATTTGACTGTCAGAGAAGAATGCTACAAGAATTCCTTTCTTTCTTTTTGACACTTCTTACAATAGTAAGTACCGCGTCCTCCCACTTTGATCTTTTCGATTTCTGTTCCACAGATACGACATGCTTCTTTTTCTCGCGCATGGACATATAAATGGTTCTGAAAAAGACCAGTTACTCCTTCTTCCGAAGTATAACTTCGAATCGTGGTACCCCCTTCTTGAATTGCTTTATCTAAAACAAGCATTGTATTTTTAATAATAGCTTTACAATCCTCTTCTGTCAAGTCTTTTGC